>WFQY01000504.1 GCA_015486815.1 Phycisphaerae bacterium
AAAATGTATATCCCGCACCGAAACTTACCGTTCAAGTCGAAGGACTGGGTGAGAAGGTAACGTCCGAGAAGGTAATTCCGATAAAGAAAAACCGCAAATGCGTATGTAAGCGAATAAAAGGAAAAATAATAGTCGATGGTAAGCTTGAAGATAGCGGATGGAAAAATACGGAGGTGTTAAAAGATTTTTGGGCGCCTGACACTGAGCATAAGGCAAAATTTCCTACCGAAGCACGGGTAGGATATGATAAGGATAATCTTTATATCGCTGTTGTTTGTTATGAGCCTAATATATCCGGTATTGTTGCAAACGCTAAGAAGCACGACAGTAATGTTTGGGATGATGATTGCGTAGAAGTGTTTTTAGATACGAATTTGGATAGAAAAACTTATTATCACATTATCGTAAATGCTAAAGGCGTAAGCTGTGAAGAAAAAGGGAGAAATCCCAAATGGGACGGGAAATATGCGGTAAAGACATCCCTTACGGATAAAGCGTGGATAGCGGAGTTTGCTATTCCGTGGAAGACGATTGGCATAGATACGCAGCCAAAGGCTGGTATGAAATTGGGTCTTGAACTGGCGAGAAACAGGGCACAAAGTCCGTCCGAGATTACACAATGGTCGCCAACCTTCGGCGGAAATCATACACCAACGAGGTTTGGCATATTAATTGTCAAATAAATTTTGAATCGTCAAATCATTAAGTATATGGTATTGCAGCGAATGCCTTCCGAAAAGAAATTCGCAAAGCACTATAACCGATATACTTTCAGCTTTTATACAGCAATTAGGTTTTGTATAATCAATAGGATAAAATCTAATTGTAATTTAAAGCTGATGTTATGCGAAAAATAGCTATTATAAATCAAAAAGGTGGCGTGGGAAAGACCACCACTACGGTAAATCTCGGTTGCGGTATCGCGCAGCTTGATAAACGTGTGATATTGATAGACCTTGATCCGCAAGCACATCTTACGATGCACTTGGGCATCGAGCCCGACTCGGAGCTGCCAAATATATATAATGTATTGACCGGTTCGGCATCGTTGGAAGGAATACTTAAACAGGTAGCTGACAATGTTCTTGTCGCGCCGTCAACGATTGATTTGGCAGGTGCGGAAATCGAGCTTGCTTCCGTCGTCGGCAGAGAAGTAATCCTTCGCGATGCAATTGAGGAATATCCGAAGGAATATGATTTTCTGTTTATGGATTGCCCGCCATCGCTCGGGTTGCTTACGATAAATGCGTTGTGCGCAGCGGATGAGATTTTCATAACACTTCAGCCACATTTTCTTGCGTTGCAGGGAATGGGAAAATTGCTTGAGACAATTCAGCTTGTCGGCAGAAGGATAAATCATAATTTGCGAGTTACGGGCGTTATTTTGTGTATGTATGATTCGGGAACAAAATTGGCTAATGAAGTAGTTGCAGACTTGGAACGTTTTTTTGCAAACATCAATGACGAATCATTACCATGGGCAGGGGCTAAGGTATTCAAAACTCGCATCCGCAGAAATATCAAATTGGCGGAAGCTCCGAGTTTCGGGCAGGATATTTTCTCCTACGCTCCGACAAGCCACGGTGCGGAAGATTATCTATCACTTGCAAAAGAAATTCTGAATAATGATTCAGCTAATAAACCATATTCAGCTGATAAGCTATCGGTAAGCGATGTTCAAAATGACGAGACGCAAACGGAAATTTCGCCGAATGTAGCTGATAATATCTCTTGCAATCCGGAATCAATAAACTAAAATTTTTGGGCAATTAGGCATTTTTTAGGAATGTGTAAAATGCAAAGAATCCCGATTGATATGTAGGGGCAGACCTATGTGTCTGCCCAAAAATCAGGGCGGACACGCAGGTCCGCCCCTACGGATTTACCTTTTGCAGGAGCCTATATTTTTTTATAAAGGAGTTTTTTATGCGTGAATTTAAGATTGGTATATTTCTTGACGGTCTTCGGATGCCTATCCGTGATGCGATGAAAAAGGCAAATGAATTCGGTGTTGACGGATTTCAGGTCTATTGCACCAGCGGAGAATTATATCCCGATAATTTCAGCAAAGAAGCGAGAAAGGAATTTCTCAAACGATGTGAAGACCTCGGGTTGGTAATATCCGCATTTTGCGGTGATATTGGCGGCTTTGCAATAGATGACGCAGCTGACGCTGATCGACGGGTAGGTGAGACGATAAAATTTTTGGAACTTTCAGCAGATATGGATACAACAGTTCTTACGAGCCATATAGGGGCGGTATCGGATAAGCCAGCGGCTGTCGTCGATATATGTAAGCGTTCGCTCGAAAAAATCGCTCAGCGGTGCAGGCAGCTTAATGTAACTTTCGCATCGGAAACGGGGGCTGAGCCTGCGGAAGAGTTGAAAAAGTTTTTAGACGATTTGGCCCAGGATGGTATAGGTGTAAATTATGATCCTGCAAATCTGACGATGGGCGGTTGGGATCATTTGGAAGGTGTATTCCTGCTGAAAGATTATATTGTTCATACACACGCTAAGGATGGGTTGTTCGGTCAGCCTAAAGAAGTTCCGCTTGGAACGGGCGATGTGAAATTCGAACAATGGATAGACAATCTCAACAGTATCGGGTTTACCGGCTTTTTGGCTATCGAACGCGAAGTTGGTGATAATCCGGAAAAAGATATAAGGGAAGCTGTCGAGTATCTGAAATCGCTGCGTGGTTAAGCTATAAGCGAGACCTGAGATAAAACGGTATAGACAGCTCCGGTTGGTTTAAGTTGGCTGGCGAATAGGGTTATGTGTTCGACACGTTGAGTGCCTGCGGTGAAGTCTGCGTTATTTTCGATAATGTTTTTGCAGGCTTGCGGGGTTGTTTTGCTTTTTATCCTTGCGAGAGTAAGATGAGGGGTAAACTCTCGTTCATCGGGTGGAATTTCGAGCAGCGATAACTCTGCATCGATGGCTTTGTGTAATTTTTTCATCGGGTCGGTGAGTGTAACGCCCGCCCATAATATTCGGGGACTGACGGGCCGGGGAAATGCACCAAGCCCTTTGATGGTAAATTCGAATGATGTGATGCGTGATTTCGATATAGCGGTTTTCATCGCTTCGGTAACTTCGGGAATTTTAGTTTCAGGCAGTGAGCCTAAAAATTTTATCGTAAGGTGCATTTGCTCGGGCTTGACCCAGCTGATTTTGCCCGTAAGTTGACGAAATAAATCCTGAGCAGCTATAAGCTGACGTTTTATTGTCTCATCAAGTTCGATAGCTATAAAGCAGCGCATAGGAATTTCCGATTACAATTTCGAAAGCTGATGTAATAGCGATTTATTCTTTTTATAAAGCTGAGCGTATATTTTCATTCGTTTATCGTATAGGGTGGCTATCTCTTGGCGTGGTTCGAATTGTTTGCCCGTCTTTGCGATTTTTCTCGCATAGACGTCGGGCAGATCACGAAGCAATCCAGCTGAATGCGCACCCAATAGAGCTACTCCCCACGCGGCACATTCGGTGGTTCGGAGAACGGTAATCGGACGATTGAGAATGTCAGCATATATCTGCATCCATATATCGCTCTTAGCTGCTCCGCCGATGGCTTTGTACAGATTGATTTCGACATCCGCTTGAGATAATAGCTGTTGATTGACTTTAAGCTCATAGGCGACGCCTTCCATAATCGCACGTGCAATTTCGAAGCGGTCGGTTTTGAGCGTTAAACCCATAAGCATACCCGAAACTTGTGCGTCGAGGTAAGGCGTACCTGTCGTGGTAAAGTAAGGCAGTAGTATCAGATTTGTCGGGGCGTTAGGGATTTGCGATACGATTAAATCGTAAGGGTCGTTGCCGGTATTTTGTGCCTGCTGAACGATATCAGATGCAAGATTGTCTCTGAACCATTTCAACGCTGATCCGCCCGTAAAGTTCCACGCAATATTGATAAAATTATTTCCAAATGTCGGATATCGGCAGAGATTATTAGCTGTCATTATTTTTGCATCTACCTGTCGGTTTAACAGGACGCCGAGGCAGACGACAGTTCCGGTTGCGAGCATTGATTGCCCCGGTTCTATGCCTGCACCGAGTATTCCAGCTGGCTGATCGTGTAGGCCGGCGGCCAATATTGCGCCTTCGGGAAAGTTGAGTTCGTTTTTTCCTATTTCTCCGATAACCGTGCCGGGGGCTGCCGGTTTAGCGAGCATCGCTGCGTCGAGTCCTGCGAGTGATAAGATCTTTTCCGACCATTGCAGCGTGTTGACGTCGAACATAAGAGTACGGGCAGCCATTGAGTAATCGATCGTGGGAACCAGTCCCAGTTGAGCGGATATGAAATCGCCAAAGCAGAGAAATTTATCGATTTTTGCAAACAATTTTGGCTGACGTTCCTTTATGTACATCAGTTTGAAAAGGGTATGGAAACTGTTTGCGGAATGGCCTGTGATGTTGAATAGCTCGATTGGGTCGATTAATTTTCGGAACTTTCGGCATTGTGATTCGCCTCGACTATCGAAACCGATGATAGCGTTTGCGAGTGGCTGACCGTTTTTATCAACGGGGACAGCTGCTTCGCCAAGGACACTTAACGCTATTGATTGAATAGTTGCGTCGGATTTACTCCGCACGTCGCTGACAACGGTCTTTACCGCTTGGATAACATCGGTCGGTGAAAGTTCAAGCCAGCCTTGCTTGGGTGAGATAAGATCATATTCCCGATAGCTACTGGCTAATATTGTTCCGTCGAGATCGAATACGATAGCTTTACTGCCGGTTGTTCCGACGTCAAGTCCCATTATCGCCATTGACTTTGACCTCCAAAGCAGATTTCTGATGAAAATTGAAAATAGTTCGATACAATTT
>WFQY01000505.1 GCA_015486815.1 Phycisphaerae bacterium
CGTCGGGCCCGACAAAAGGCGTTATCTCCAATTTCGCTTTTGCGATTTTCATATTCGGCGCAGGTGTAGCAATTAGTTGAAATGTCTCCCATTCATTTTTAGCAGACGCTATCCTTACCGCCTGACGAGCCTTTTTCGCTAACATCAGACCAACGGTCTTTTTAGCGTCAAGCCAAATCCTTTCCTGCGAATCTGCCCACCAAAAACATACCTTATTATCAATTTTCGCCTGCGCATTCCAACTGCGATATACCACAAGTGGTAAATCTCTGTTAGCAACTTTTTTCCCATCACGCCACATACAGCCGGCGGGATAATTATCATACGCAATTGTAACTCTAACCCTGCTACTGACAAAATGCCTATCTGCCACTTCCAATTCGTAATACCATAAAACAGAAGAATCGGTCGGCTGATTTACTTCAATTATCGGTGTAGCTGGCAGATGCCCCTTTGCGTCGGGCGTTAATAACTTTTCTGCAACAATTGTTCCGTTTACTCCGCCCTTCTTTACCCGAACAGTTATCTTTACATCCGCATCACCGTAATAAAATCTGACATAATTCGAATCTATCCCGTTATCAATGCCAAGTTGAACCGCTTTCAATATAGGCCCTGCGCATCTGAATGTCTGGCCTAACCTTTTCTGCTTATTTAGATCCCATCTGGTAATACAACCAACGCCGGTGAGCGCTTCTCCGTCAACGCATTCAGCACTGACTCGACCCGAAGCTGACCAATGCAAATCACCGATTACACTGCTATTCGGTATTGCCTCGGCACCGAAAGCGGTAACGACCAAACAAGAAATAACCATTACGACCAAATAACCCTTTAGCATTTTCATTTTCAATTGCTCCAAATAAAAGTTTATCCGTGCGTCTGAGCACCAAAACGATCATCGAGACTTATATCTGCAAACGAAATCATTTGTACCTTTCGCCAGAATATAGGCGATTGTTTATTCCATCGCTTGAGCAAATCGACATCGCCAGCGTGTTTGATTACCGACCATTCACTTTTTCGCCAAAATCGCGAATAGCAATCCCAAAATCCGATACCATCGGCACCGGCGGTATAATAATCTATCACTTTCGGAATGATTTTTTCGGGCGGTAGATGCCGAGGATAAAAATCCGCATACAATTTCACGTCAGCTGATTTACATACCGACGAATATTCGGAAATATATTCCGGCTTGACCCATACTCCGTCAAAAGCCTCTGCGGAAAAGCACGGATGAACTATCAGCCTATTAACCCAATGTTGCTGGCACCACTTTTCTATGTCCAGGCCGAAATATAAAGACTGACGCAAACTATTAAATACAATAGCACAGACTTCTATTTTTTTATTTTTCCTTACGGAAAACTCATCCGCCAATGACCTCAGCTCCGATATCAATGCGGATATGAATTCCGCTTTGCACCGCCAAAGTCTCTCATCCATTCGATCGACCTGCCTCGCATCCTGACCGTACTTGTGTTTGAAACTCTCAAGCACAGGCTCTTCGAATAAAACGAACGGATATGAGCGATTAAACAGAATATTTATTCCGTCAATGTCGTATCGTTCTAATTGCTCTCTGAATAGGGCGACAATTCGCTGACGTATTTCCGGAAATGCCAAACTGATGTGAGGCATCGGCTGGCCGGTTTCATCCTTTATCCAGAATTGTCTATTTTTCAGGAAGAATCCCGGATTGTCGGGCCACGTTGTAAAGGCATAAGGAAAACGCGTTAGCATAAATCGCATACTCGAGAAAAATTTTAAGCCAATATCGTGAGCAGCGGATACGTATATATCAAGCGGATCGCCCTGCCTCATTAGTTTACGTAAATCGTCGGGCAGATAGTTAGGAGTATATGTAGGATCGGGCATACCAACAATCATTCTCGCAATAGCAGACGGATAATAACATTCGTCCCCTTTGACGGTCTCCCAGCAGATTGCATCGAAATTACTCTCGCAAAATGGCATCAAAAAATCATCTACCTGCTCTTTACTTGCAGGTGAACCACCAAAAAATGAACTATCGACCATAGCAACCAATCGGCGATTTTCCGATTTGAAATCGTTAGTCTGCTCTATACGCACCAATCTTATATATGCAATGCCAGCTACCGTACCCCAAAATGCGCGATGCGGCAAATTCGAGATAATCAAATACGAATCCGAAGTAAGTTCCGCTTCGCGCCATTTGACTTCCAATATGTCTCTTGTCGGATTGATTTGCTTTTCCGGCTGATGTCCCGACTTCGGGTCATAATATTCATCCGATATCGTATCGAACGCTGCATCCGTATTAAGTTTGATTTGTGTAATCAATCGTCCGCCACTTATTCCCAAGTGCGACATCATTGCAAAAAAGTTCGCAGGATTATGCCCGTAATATGTTCCGAGATATATCGCATAACGTCCCTCGCAGCTAAGCGGTATTCGAAATCGGCATAACGACGATTGCCCATTGCTCGAAAATATCAGTGAGCCGGAAAAATTTGTCGTTTTATAAGGCAGCAACGTCCACTTGCCAACCGTAGGGATGTCGGCAATCCCTTCTTCTTGTTCTTGTGCGAACTGCGAAAAATCACAGATAAGCAGTTCATCTTTATTTGCCATTTTGTTCTCCGCGATAGATTTTATTTTTCCTTTTTTGCGATAAGTTTAATCGGTGCCCACAAGCCACCGGCACCGAATCCGCCAAAGACCTTTACTACGAGCAAATTTTTCTTGCCGGGCAAGATAAACTTCGTAACATCCACTTCGAATCTCCTATTCCACGGACCGGGATACTCTGCGACTTTCTTTCCATTTAGCCAGATTACCCCTACTTCATCCAATCGGCCGAACGAAAGATATACCTTTTCACCGGAAGGTAATTTTGCGGGGACATTAAACCAAATTCGATACCAACCATCGCCATCATAAGTGGGATATCCCTGTTTTTCCCAAAACTCATCAACACGAAGGGTTTTCCATTTTGAATCATCGAAGCTAATAGCGAACCACCGTTGCTTTTCACCTATTCCCTTGGGATCCAAAGCGAATTTTGCAACTAAAGGCAAGTCGATAAGTTTTACATATTTTTTCCATAACGGTTTAAATAGCACTTCAGGGTCTTGTCCGTAAATATCCTTTGCGCTCGGTACGCCTGATTTTCCTGATTTAGGAATTGGAATGGTGAACTTATTATCCCGCTCCGGGTCAAGTCCAAACGGATGTGAAGTTTTCGCTTCCAAGAGAGCTTTTAAGTAAATAGATGAAAGATTTTTGTGAGGCCACCATCGCGGATATTCGCTATATAACCACGCATATCCATCGGAAGCGCAAAGTGAATTGTGTACGGTAAGAGCGAGTCGTTCGGGGGTAAAGTAATTTTTTTCGGGCTCATTAGGATAAAATCCGCCACGGTCTCGCCAATGTCTGTCAAACTCCGTAGCAAAGGTTGCTTTCATCTTTCTTTTATAGATTTCCGGTACCATCGAATAATGCCAACCTTGTTTGACAAATTCTCTTGCAAGTGCAAAATCCGCTTGCGAGCGGAAACCGTAAGTATATTCGCAACCATCATATATTTCTATCTTATCGCCTGCACCTTCGAGAATACCATCTATAAAAGCAGAGAGTAAGTAACCTATACGTTCGGGTTTTATCGGTTTATCCCAATTCGGATGTCCCGATTGTCGCGTCCATTGTTTCAGGGCATAATAAGAATGCGCCCACGAAAATATAATCACTGCCTGTTTTGCTTGCTTCTGAAACGCCTGTATCCACTGTCTGCCGCGCAACCGTGCCTGCTGGGCATAGTCCTCAAACGAGTGTTGACGATGCTGAGGCTGATATACATAGCGGAAGGGCTTGCCTTGTCCATACTTTCTTTTCCCATATTCCTCTATGTCGAAAAATACTCCCTTACATTTTCCTTCGCGAATCATTCTCCCCGTAACTGACGCATTATGTACTATCGATTGCCATTTCGGGTCAAACCAATCGACATTTCCGGGAATAACATTGAATCGCAGAAACAATTCGAGCCGATTTGCCTTCTCCGCTGCCTGACGCAGATATCCCACATCCTTTTCGACATTTTCCCATTTGATCTTACCCGCTCCGAAGGTACACCAGCAAAATCGGCTATTCCAACCCTTCCTGCCCGAGTCCGCCTGACATTGCCCTCTGAGCTTCACGCCGACAATAACGGCATCGAAAAATGGATTATCCTTTTCCATCTTTTCGATACGCGAGGGAATCGTCTCCGCCATAGG
This sequence comes from Phycisphaerae bacterium, assembly GCA_015486815.1. Taxonomy (GTDB): domain Bacteria; phylum Planctomycetota; class Phycisphaerae; order JAAYCJ01; family JAAYCJ01; genus S014-18. The sequence goes on from WFQY01000505.1 coordinate 4,266, forward strand.
CGTTCCCCAACCCATTTGCAATAGCTTTTTGCCCTTCAGACAATCTCCACTCGCTAACAAACTGCCACATAACCCCAACACAATTACTACACATTTACCTATTCCATATCTTTGCATATTAAGCTCCTCGTAATATTAACGTTCGGATTCTTTTATGATTTTTGCTATTTTCTTTCGTATTTTGTCAAGTTTATCACTATCCGCTGTGAAATAATCAAACGCATAAGCAAAATCTTTTATGAATTTGTGCGCCTCTTTTATCTCTCGATACATAGATGCTGAAATATTCCCCTTTGTTTTCGCTTTTTCGATTGCCTGTTTCATCAGCCAAAGATATTCCATATCCTCGATACCGTCGCGAATCCTGCTAAGCCTCGCTGAATGCCAATATCGCGGTTCGGACAATTTCGTACCCGCCATTCCGCCACGCTTGCCGATACTCTCGCCAACTTTTATATTAGGATAATACAACGTTCCATCACCCGGGCAGACGTTGTCATCACGTATGAAGCCAAACTTCGTTCGTGTAAACTCACCCCTTGGTCCGACCGTCCAATAGCACACACCGTCAAAGCCAGATTTATGTAATGCCCAGAAATAATATCGCAAAAACCCCGCAGGATAATAATACCAAGTAAACTCGTGCACATAAGGCCAAACCTCATCACCAGCTTTAACCCTTGCAATATAAAAATCCAAATCGCGATTTAATGCATCACCGGAAGGCGACCAAATATCACAATATCCGACGAGCATTTCCGCTGATTTGCGATTCGGTATTGCTGTCGTTTGAGTTCGCACTCCCGGCGCCCATTGACGAAGATTATTTATATAATTACGAACACGCTGAGCAATTTCAGGGCGGGAAAATTCGTCCGGCATACGGGAATACGCTTCACCGACCCAACCCTCTCGCTTGAGTATCGGATAAAATTTACGATAATATTGCTTGCAGCTATCAAGTGCTTGCTCTCGCGACTTTTTCTTGTTATGTCCGTAATATCGCCTTACACCCAACGCATCGTACACGTCAAGCCACGGTCCCACAAAGGCGACTTGCACCCCCAATTTATGCATCAATCGTCCCGTCGTCACAAACATATCAACATCATCGGGCAAGCCGCCGAAAGATATCCTGTGTTTCGCAAGGTCTTTGACTATCCACTCCGAAAAAGGCCCGCTAAACAGTGCCGTGCGAAAATGAGTCATAGTCGGTAAGCTAACATCTATCACTTCCAATTCGACCTTACGAGATAGCTTAACCTTATCATCTATTGTCGCAATTACATCACCGCGATAAGTTCCCGCTGGCGTATCCTTAGGCACATAAAAAGTTACCCAAAACACAGTATTTGTTTTTTCGTTTACCCTGCCATTGTAATCTTCCGAATCATAATGTGCTATGTTCGTAGGCGCCAGCGGATCGGGCACAAACGAAGTCAAATATCTCTGTCTCCAAAATTCAAGTGAGTATCTCACCCACTCTATCGTGATATTCTTTTTGTTGATCGAATGCCCCTTATCATCTTTTAATTCAGAAACGCTTAACACTATCTTTTTCGGATTGTCCTCACACCTCGGCGTGATGACAAACTGTCTTGCTTCATATTCGTTTCTGCTCGCCCACAGCTTGACAGGCTTACTCTTATCATCATCTTCAAAA
>WFQY01000506.1 GCA_015486815.1 Phycisphaerae bacterium
ACTTTGTTGTAATTGTGCAAGAGAACTTTTGAGAGCGGGAATAGCGGGAGGCGGATTGAGATGTACCGGAGTAGCCGTCCGCCAAAGTACCGTTTTTCCCGAACGCAGTTCGAAATCGATAAAATCCCCCGATAATCCCACAGGGTAGAAAAATGATTTTGTTGTGGCTTTGTCATTGCCTGTAAATTTCGCCACCCGATTGCCAAGCACCATTAAGGCAGCTTTTGTATCCTGCGGCAGACGAACATCAATTTTGGCGGCATTCGCACCCGGCACTGGCGGAGAAACCCGCAATGCCTCTACACGTGCGATTGGCTGACCTAATATCAGGTATCCGAAACGCTCGGGTTTGTGAAAATCACCATAAGTGCAGCTCCAGGCTGAAAGCTCACCTCTGACCTTTCGCTCTCTGCAAAAGTTGATTCGTATCATTTCGTTTTTTCGGGGAATGATTCCGAGAGATGACCAGGGCAGTGACATTTCGATAGTCCAGGATTTTTTGCCAGTACTCGCAGCGACACTGGCTTGACTTTCCCAGGCAACATCCCTGTTCCGTGCGTCATACATCGCAGCGATGCTGTTGACGACAATGTGATAAAGGTCTGCAGAGTCGGGCTGTTTCAGGAATATTTCCACACAATCGTCCGACCATATACCCGAATCGTGGTCTTTATGATCCCGATGCAATCGTTTGGTGTCAGGCTCGTCGCAAATAAACCCTATGTACAGATTATCGTCGTCATAATACAGAAGCACGCGTGCCTGCACATCCGCAAGTCCCGCACCATTAGCCTTGATAAACGGAAGGGCTTGTGCACAACGTTGCCAGGCAGGCTCGGATAAGCGGCCGTCGATAACGGCAGGAGAGTCTTTGCCGATGCGAATCAAGGGCAGAGAACTCTCCCCGAGGCAACAGCTCGCGAAAGACATCATCCCGAAAATTACTGATATTACATAAAAATGCACCGTACCGGTTATTGGCATATACAGACTCCATCATTTTGCAATCTCACCAGTCGTTTGCCCGATCCAATTCGTGTGAATGGTCTTCAATCCATGGCATACCATTGGTCGCGTTGCCGCCGATTCTGAATACAACGGAACCATCGCCATACAGGACATTATTGCCCGTTCCGTGGGCACCAACGTCATCCCACCACCAGCGGACATTCTCAGTTACGAATGCTGTGGTTGCTGATAATTTATGTCTTTGTCGTGAAGTTGGTTGAGGATTGAGTCTTCTTCGGGCAACAGCTGGGAGATATATAATTCTCAGGACACACTTTCCATCCGGTGGAAATTCAGTCAAATATCCCTTGAAGGTATCAATATTATCGTAGAATCCCGGCACCATCGGGCACTGAAAGACATTACCGTCCGGAATATACCCGCCACGCCAGAGCAACCCTAATCCCATATATCCGGGACACCCGTGAACCCCAGGCCAATAATATGTGCGTAACGCTCCCCATGAATCAGTAGCGTAGGGTGCATAATCGTTATAATCATTTCCGTAGCCAATCAATCCCATTCCGATCGAGCGAAAATTACTGGCACATAAGACCCGTTTCGCCGAGTTTCTCGCGGATGAGAGGGCAGGAAGAAGCATCGCTACTAAAACTGCGATAATTGCGACCACAACCAAAAGCTCGATTAAGGTGAATGATTTTTTTCGCATAGGCACATTCCCTTCAATTCGAATCTTATTTTATCAGATTTTGTCAATTATGATAAATTTAAAATTTTCCTTCCCGACGGTAACATTGATTGAATTATTTGCGATGGGTATTTCTTTTTTGTCAAGTGCCTCAAAAGCTGTTGTTTTGATCCTTCCGGTGAAGTGATTTAAGCTGATAGATGCCTCGGTTTTGTCCCTTCCGCTGTAGTTTGATATGATAATCGCAAGATACTGCGGTGTATCGTAATAGCTGACCAGTGCCTTACCTCCCGCATCTTTTATTTTCGCATCCGGAGAATAGAAGGGTACAAAATATTTTCCGTAGAGTTTGTATTTATCGAATATTTTCCATACCGCTTCTGTAAATTTAACTTCGGGCATGCGTGATACGGTCCATGGAGTAATTGTCTGGCCAAACAGCAACGAACCTGCATATTCCCTACGATAGGTTGTTCTGGCAGAATAACTGAGAATTTGCTGGGGCACGCCAATCTGTCTGCCGTTGAACTCTGCGCGGTAAACATCAAGTGGAATCTTCCATGTTCCCAAAATTGGTTTTGTCTGTTCACCATTTAGAATCACATCAACAAACCCCATCGTCGCGGGAACGAATGGATGCGAATTGTGAAGATAAAGCAGAAAGTCAGATTTATATCTATGGGTCAGCTGATATAATATCTGCGAAAATCTGCGTATCTCAAGCAGTGGGAAATACGGCACACATCTGCCGCGGGAGTCGCGCATGCCGTGACCGTGAAGCTCATTCACACATGAAGGTACCCCAAGGGTTCCATCCATATACATTCCGTCGATGTCATATTCGGGTAGAAACTTCTTTATCCCCCTAAGCCAGTAATCTCCCCATTGGCTTGCATAACAGACTGACCAGCACTGCTGAGCATAGTTTTCACGGATATAGCCACCGGCTTGCCCTGTCGATACCGTTTTAAGATACAATTCAGCCTCGGGGCAGACGTCGGAAATTTCAAAACCAAAGTATGGCATTACTCTTTTATGCCTGTTATGGAGCATGGATATCAATTTGTGCATGACATCGGCGTATCTGTATGTGGTGTAATAATTTTGATATTCCGTCCAGCACTGAAACGGGATGATCCACGTTTTTCCCGTGTTTATCGTTGCATCGATTTTGCCTTGAGCATGAATCAAATCATGTCCTGACCTGCTGCCTTTGTAAACTCTGAAGTCAAAGTTGGCCCTGTTGTTGTATTGGTGGATGGGTATTGGCTGCAGGCCAAGAGTAAAGTCAAGATTCCTGCTTGCAAATGCGGCTTTACCGTCGCTAAGTGTAATGGTTACATCGACATTTTCACCATTGCGTGTAATTTCGATGTATTTGTCATAATTTTTGATATTGAGTCCTGCGGGATTGACTGGCGGATATATTACAAGTCCGCGAAAATTATTTACAACCGATATCATCGATGTAAGCGGCAGGACAACAGTTTTTCCGTCTTTCAGTTTTTTTGACCAGGCAAGATAATTTTTATTGAAAGTTCCCTCGGTTTTGAATCTTTCCGGCGTCAGCTGCCAATTACGAATCAGCCTACCGTAGTTGAGGAAAATATCACCTTTAAGTTTGACAGGAATCGTGGCAGTGATGATCTGAGCTTTGTTTTTTGTCTTTAATTTGATTTTATTATCAAGCCAAACCAACCCGTCGTAGTCGAGAAAGGCCTTCTGTGCTATGTTATTTTGTGCAATCCTAAACGAGCCTGTGAATGAGATGCGATTTTTGTTTTGACTGGTAAGTGTTATTTTTTTGTCATTTTGTTTGCTGCGTTTGTTGATTGTAAAAAACGCTGGTCCGTTGAGTATTTCCGCACCGTCAACTTTTATCGACTTCGGAAACGTGCTCTTCGGTGCAAGTTTTATCCGAGAGCGTGCTGCTTTTATAACGGGCAGATTTACCTGCATGGGCGGATAGTATTTCGAAACATCGAGTTTACTCAGATCGAAATCAATCGGTGTTTCATCAATAACAAGCACTGTTGTTGCAACTTTGTTTATCACTCTGCCATCTTTTATCGATTCGATTGTAACGAGACGATTGCCTGGCTTTAGCCCTTTACAGGAAAACATAGCACCGTTCAGTATCTCTGGCTTAAATTCCACGGGCTTCAGGTTGCCAAATTTTATTTTCACCTTATCATATACGCAAGCAAGCTGACGAACATTGGAACATTCGATTAAAATTTTATCCTTGCCGCTTCTGATAAACGTAATCTGCGGAGCAAACGGATTGCTCATATTAAGCGCATAGGCCATACCCGCAAGATTATATACTTTAACAATGCCCCGCAGACCTGTAATTTTTTGCGGCGCAAGATTTACGTGTACTGTGGAAAAAGGAGCTATCGAATATTGCTTATCAGATAAGGCAATACGTTCAGCCTTATTTGACGAATTACCTAGCCCTATGTATGGAACTACGTATGTAATACCATTTTTCAATTCGTTCTTTCGCTGAAATTTACTTACGAATAATCCCCCGTTTACCTTTAATCTAACCCTTGCAAAGTTGCCGGGCTGAGCAAAACGATTTGGAAAAAACGGAAACAATCCTAAAATATATTTATTCCTGCTGTCAACCGACCGAACAGCTGTGTTAAACCCGATTTCAGTATTTTGGGTAATATGATTCATTCCTATATCGCTGAGAGGAATGGAAACCTTCAAAAGCCAAACATTGTTAGCTAACCGGGATTCGACTTCTAAATTATTGCTGTTCCACTTCGAACCCCTGAGTGTGTTCTTGTCGAAAACCGTGCCAATCGGATTTATGATATACTGACAATATGTTTTACTGGCTTTCGCTTGTTTTATAAAAATCTCGACGGAATCTTCATGCCACAAAGCTCCATCATGTTTTTTCGTGGGGCGGAATTGATAGCCCCTGCGATAGGGAATTTCATATTCGCAGATAAGATTGTTTCCGTAGCATCCCAGCTTGACGCGAAGATTTTTCTCAATCGCATATCCGTGCGGATAATCGTTGAGTATCGGCAATGAGACCGAAAGACCCTTTTGGGAAACCGGAACAACGACTGACATATCCCGAGCGTGTGGAACCTGCAAAGTCTGAACATTCGCAAAACACATCGAAGCGGAAATTAGTAGAAGACATACTTTCATTGCCGGACTTCTCCTTAAATATGTGGTGATTCGCGTTGCGGTTATTTAGTAATCTTTAAGACGCCATCCCAGACTCACCCGCGAATCCCATACCGCAGGCCGAAACTCCGAATGACCATCCATGTAGAGATAGTTTGCCCCATCGTTATCGTGAAATCGTCCAACCCCCCATCCGAGGTTGCTTGCCCATCCATAGGGTTGGCGCTGAAAGAAAAGTCCGCGATAATGGTCGTATATGTGAACGCGTGCGGGACCGCTGCCGCCAACAATGTTGTTAGGCTCCCACCATTCGAGCAGCAAATAGTTAAATGAGGGTGCTTGCGACCAGGAGACCTTGAACGGCATGTGATAATACGGATAAGGCCAAGGTGTCTGACCATCAACATAGGTCGCCATCGAATAACTTCTCCGGATTCCGTTCGGATGGCTTGTAACCTTGAACTTGTCCGATGGACATTGCAGGACGGAATAGTCAGCAGAGGGTGGTGAATCAGAGTCCCCATTCAACACTCTCGGATAATCCAGATACTTTGCCAGCTGAGCATCCCACGAATATCCCCAGGTGTACTGTTCGCCATACATCGGTGCGGGGAACCAGTCATCATAGTCGTTAGCATACATCACATACGCTGTTCCAAGCTGTTTCAGATGGCTCCTGCACACCGTCCGGCGTGCGGTCTCACGCGCCCGCTGTAGCGACGGCAGCAGCATTGCCACCAGTACCGCAATTATCGCAACCACGACCAAAAGCTCGATTAGGGTGAATGATTTTTTTGGCATGGGCACACTCCATTCAATTTTGTATGGATAGAGACGGGGCATAAACCCCGCCCCTTATCGTACATCGTGTTCTTCTACCTTTGGCGACGAAGCAAGCCAAACATTCCCATGGAAAGTAAACCAATCGTTGCCGGTTCGGGAGCAGCTACTGCATTATCAACAAACGCTCCGGTAACCCATCCACCATTGCCGGGATACACTCTTATCTCCATATTCTGATGTGTTTTCAGCCTTGTTGCTGCAGTGTCTTCAAGTGTTATCGAACTTATAAGCGACGATGTTGCTTTATCATAGACATAACCTTTGACTACGGTCTTATCATTGACGGTATCGTCAAGCATCTCGACCTTAAGCACATACCACGTATCAGCCGAGAGTAAAGCCATAATGCTATCACCTGCAACTCTTGTCAGACGAGAGTCTGAAGACCATTCGGTTCGACTGAAGCTGCCATGATTGAAAATTCCAAGCCTGTAACCATCACTACCATCCGCTTTCAGCATAGCAATTACGTTTATCCAGCTGCCAGCGGAAGCGTCGGTGAACATAAAGTCCGTCTGGTTGTAGCATCCTGATTGCTGGGTCGGAAGGATAAAGTTACCAGTAGTCCTCATATTACTCTGTTTTCTGAGAAACTTCACATTTCCATCCGTTGAATTCCAGCCAGGATAGCTACCACTATCCTGCTGATACGTAATTGCCCATCTCGCAGGCGAGGCGAACGGGTCGGTACTGAAATCATCAGAGAAGATTGCTCCATTCGCTGAAAGAACACCAGTTAACATTACACACACCACACCAAATTGTACCATTCTTTTTTTCATCGCGTTTCTCCTTGTTAAAAAGCGACCAAAATTAACCAATAAACCACAATTTCCATTTCTTACCTGTTTCATAAAAGCTCCTTTCATTAAAAATAATTAGCAATTAACCATTACCTTTCTGCACGATTGCCTGATAATAAGTTTCGGCTCAATATTTTTGATTTCGCCCGTATCGGGCACGTTGGTTTTCATCTTCGAAATCAATAGGTCAATCGCCTGCCCTACCATCGCTGAAAAATCCTGCCTGACAGTAGTAAGAGGGGGATTGAGAATTTCACCAATTCGGTGCGGGCCGAGGAGGATATCGTCAAAGCCAATAAGTGAAATATCATCGGGAATTTTTTTGCCGACTTCCTTGCAAGCCAACATTACATCGTAAGCAAGATGGTCGCTCGTTGCAAAAATTGCAG
>WFQY01000507.1 GCA_015486815.1 Phycisphaerae bacterium
AACCTGCAACCTTCGGTTCCGTAGACCGATGCTCTATCCAATTGAGCCAAGGACGCACGCTGCTATTATTATATAATACTTTATTCCGAAATTTCCAATTTTGCAAGAAAATTAAGGGTAAGTTTTAATCCGGTTGCGTCAATGATTTTGTGAGAATTTGTAGATTTCGTTTTGCGATATCATTAGTTTCGTACGACAAAATTTGCCCAAAATAGAAAATAGTTTATATAACCTAAAATTTTGTTATATTTAGTATGGTGTTACGGACGCTTGGAAGGTGATATGATAGTACGGATTACCGGTAAGCTTACGGATGTTAATTCGGAATATGCGATACTCGAACGCGATGGTATCTGCTATGAGATACTGATACCTGCGTTTATGGAAAATATCCTTCGCGATGATATAGGACAGACAATCGTTTTCCATACGCTTGAATATTTCGAAGGTTCTGCGGTAGGTGGAAATTTGTATCATCGTCTTATAGGATTTATCGAATCGGCAGATAGAGATTTTTTTGTCGAATTTGTTAAGGTGAGAGGGCTTGGCTATCGAAAAGCGTTGCGGGCGTTCGCTGCTCCAGCTCGTGAAATTGCAAATGCTATCGAGCAGGAGGATGTCAAACGACTGATGTCGCTGCCTGAAATTGGTAAACGGACAGCTCAGCAGATAATCGCATCGCTAAAGGGCAAACTCGACCAATTTATTTGGGGAGAAGCAGCGACGCCTATGGGTGAAACGGAAGAATTGACTCGCCAAGAGCGCGAAGCTCTGGAAATACTAATTCAGCTTGGCGAACGACGAAACGAAGCATTACAAATGATAAGAACAATCTGCCAGAAAAATAGTTCGCTGAAAGATGCGGGGTTGATTGTCGAAGCGGTATATAAACACAAAGCAGGACATATATAAAATGGCTCGCGAAAGTATAATAAATCCGAACTCCGAAGGAATGGACGAAGAACAATTCAATCGTTCGTTGCGTCCGCAACGGCTTGACGAGTGTATAGGGTCGTCGGCGTTACTCGAGCGGATTCGCATTGCGCTAATAGCTGCTCGCCAACGGAATGAACCGATGGAGCATATCCTTTTGCATGGACCACCGGGCTTGGGTAAAACCACGTTAGCTCACGTAATAGCAAATGAACTTAACACAAATATTCGAGTAACAAGTGGACCTGCGTTGGCGAGGCCGGGCGATTTGATGGGCATTTTGACAAATCTCGAACGTGCGGATGTCTTATTTATCGATGAAATACATCGTTTGCCGGTGGCTGTCGAGGAATTTTTGTATCCTGCGATGGAAGATTTCAAAGTCGATTTTACCGTCGATAGCGGTCCACACGCGCGAACGATAAATATACCGTTAAAGCCGTTTACACTTATCGGAGCAACCACCCGTGCAGGGCTTATAAGTGCTCCGATGCATAGTAGGTTCGGGATAGTTGACCATCTCGATTACTGGAGCGAAGAGGATTTATATCTGCGGGTTGTGCGAAGTGCCGAGATGCTCAATCTGCAATATGACGAACAGGCATTGCGAATAATCGCACGCAGAGCCAGAGGTACGCCACGAATTGCCAACAGACTTTTGCGGAGAATTCGCGATTATGCGCAGGTGATGGCGGATGGAAAACTCACTGTTGGTATTGTTGAGAAGGCGCTCGAGCTGGAAGGAGTCGATGAGCTTGGACTTGATAATCTGGATAGGAAGTTTCTTCGAACGCTTATCGATGTATATAATGGTGGGCCTGCAGGAATAGAAACCATTGCAGCGACACTTGGTGAATCGAGAGATACACTCGAAGATGTTGTCGAGCCTTTCCTGCTTAGGATAGGCTTGCTTGCACGAACGAGACAGGGTCGCATCGTAACCGAACGGGCATATCAGCATCTGAAAATAAAACTTTCGCGAAGCACAGCTAAAAAGCTTACGGAATCATCGCTATTTGAATCACAGGATAATAATAATATCGACGAGCAGAATGAAAGCTAACGCAAAGAGAAATGGCAAAACCGAAAATGATGATTTGATGAAATTATCCGCTTTGGTCAAAGCCAGCGGACTGTCTCGTCAGACGATACAATATTATCTTATGCTTGGCTTGATGAAGGAATCAGCGAGAACGCCAGGCGGACATCGGCTTTTTGATAAATCAGCTGTTGAACGGGCAAAGCTAATAAACAAACTCAACAAAACAGGATATAGCCTGCGGGACATAAGAGAATTATTTCTGAAAAACAAATAGATGGTAGTGTTTCGGATATAGCTGATTTCCTCAAACTGACCGATTTGATATGAAAGCATTTGTCCCCATCGCGTCATCTCTGAAAGCGTGCTGGTTGTCAAGTGTATTCTCAGCAGTATTTTTCGCCATAATATGGGCTTCCTAACTTATTATCGCTGATTCGTTTCCAAACCAGCTTACTCCTGCTCTGTCTGTGGACATACCATCCACCTTCTCCGCATCC
>WFQY01000508.1 GCA_015486815.1 Phycisphaerae bacterium
CTGTCATATAAAAGCCTTTCTATTTGGATTACGGACAATTCCGTAACTTTTTATAAATCCAATAGTAAGGCTTTTTACTTCAAAAAAACAGTCTTTTCTTGTGAGAAATGCGGGTTAGCTGTATTTGTAGTATGCAATCAAGCTGTATCCGAAAAGGGTGGTTCTCTTACCGTTGTAACCAACAATGAGGATCTCAGAAATCTGTTTCACGTACTAAGACTTGATCAGCATTTCACCGTCTGCAGTCCTCGGGAAGTATATGTATAACAAAAGAAACGATAATAAACCCGAAACCATTTTTGCTGGAGTAAAGAGATATGTCAGCAGAAAATGATGCACTTATAGAGTCTTTTGTCGAGGAAGCAAACGAGGGGCTTGCAAATATAGAAAACGATCTGCTTGCTATAGAGGAAGCAGGAGCGGATATTGACAGTGATCTGGTCAATACCGTTTTTCGGTGTATTCATTCGATTAAAGGATCAAGTGGTTTTCTCGGTTTGAAGAATATAGGCACACTTGCACACGAAATGGAAAATATCCTCAATCTGATTCGTAATAAAGAGCTTGTGCCTGACTCGACTATTATAGATGCACTGCTCAAAAGTGCGGATGCTCTTCGGGAAATGATTAATAATGTCGGACAGTCGAATGAAGCGGATATCTCTACATATATTGATTTGCTAAAAAATGCTTTGTCCGAAAACAGCAATAGTAATAGAAACAGTAACAACAATTCCGAGTCGGAGGAGATTCCCGATAGAGAACTCGATATCGAGCTTCCTAACGGAGATCTTGCTTTTATGATGGTTCAGCAGCGGGATCTTGTAATCCGACAAAAGCAGGGAAATAATATCTACATAATAGAAGCTGATCTTATAGGAGAAATACAAGCACAGGATTTGACGCCTCTGGATTTTCTTAGAAAACTCCGCGACGTAGGTGAGATAATAGATAGTTATGTGGGAACCGCGGGATTAAGCAATCTTGAAATAGACCTACCCGATAATCTTTATTTTCGCGTACTGCTTGCTTCAAAATTGTCAGCGGAAGAGTTATCAAGTCAACTTAAGGTATCACAGGATCATATCTATTTGATAGCGACTCCCGAGCAGACCGACTGGGGAGCACCGGAAAGTTCGACCAACGATACTCAATCCACTGATAGCGATAAAACCGATGAAAAGGTGCAAGACAATAGTGATAAGACAGTATCTTCGAAAGATGCTGATGAAAAACACGATTCGGACAAAAAAGAACAAAAGCAAAAAGCTAAATCTACTCATCCTGCTAAATCTCTTGGTACACAGGAAACTTCGGTACGTGTCCACGTTACACTACTGGATACGCTAATGACACTTGCCGGTGAACTTGTACTTGGACGGAATCAGCTGTTGCAGGTATCACAGACGAAAGATTGGCAGAGCTTGGAGACTATAACAGCTAAACTCGATCAGGTTACCAGCGAATTGCAAGAAGCGATAATGCAAACAAGACTTCAGCCTATTGCTAACGTATTCAATAAGTTTCCACGTCTTATTAGGGATATGGCTAATAAATTGGGCAAACAGTGCGAACTGGTAATCGAAGGCAAAGAAGTTGAGCTTGATAAGACGATTATCGAATCGATCGGTGATCCGCTTACACATATGTTGCGTAACTCAATGGATCACGGTATAGAGACACCGGAAGAAAGACAAGCGAAAGGTAAAAATCCCGTCGGTACGATTCTTCTGAGTGCCTCGCATCAAGGTGGAAAGGTAAATATCAGAGTCAAGGATGACGGTGCGGGGATAGATGCTGAAAAGCTAAAGCAAAAAGCTGTCGAAAAGGGAATATTAACTCCCGAGCAAGCGGATGAGATGAGTAAACGGGACGCTGTCAATCTTATATTCCATCCGGGATTTTCCACAGCGGAAAAAGTAACCGATGTAAGCGGCAGAGGTGTCGGAATGGATGTGGTTAAGACCAATATAGAGAAACTCGGCGGCTCTATCGAAATAGAAACGGAAGTCGGTAAAGGCACAACTTTTGATATTAAACTGCCATTAACGTTGGCGATTGTACCTGCGCTTATTGTCAATGTGGCGGATGACCGATATGCAATTCCACAGGTAAGTGTCGATGAATTGGTGCGAATCAAACCGACCGAGGTAGAAGAAAAAATCCACAAAATCAAGGAAATAGAGGTCTTAAAACTTCGTGGTTCGTTACTACCTCTCGTTAGGTTAAGTAAGCTGTTGGAAAAAGAACAAAAAGAAAGTCAGGGCGAAGAAGCTATCAATATAATTGTTGTCGAATCGGGCTCGCTTCGTTACGGACTTATCGTCGATGGACTACCCGACTCGGAAGAGATCGTTGTCAAACCGCTCGGCAGACATTTGAAATCCTGTAGCTGTTTCGCTGGCGCTACGATACTCGGCGATGGTACGGTGGCGTTGATTCTCGATATAGGTGGTATTGCTGTTAAGTCGAACCTCAATAGTACAACCACCGAGCAAATCGAAAGAGCTGTTGCTGATGAGATGGATTATTCGGAAGATAGTTTGACTATTTTGCTATTTACGAATGCACCACATGAACAGTTCGCTGTGCCAATGGGCGTAATATCTCGTATAGAAAAAATTAAACGTGAGCAGATAGATAG
>WFQY01000509.1 GCA_015486815.1 Phycisphaerae bacterium
CAAATGTAATTTCAACAAATTGACAATCGAGCAATTTTCGGACAAGACTCAGCGATGGTTGATAGACGGACAATTCTCCATCAAGAATGGAAATATAGGAGCTTTTGATAAGACACCCGTCGATTGTAAATATATCGGGCAAATCGAATGGAATCAAAAGCGAAAAGATTTCGCGATGGCTGGAACAGGCAACATCGCTCATTTCAACTGGAACGAACGTATAGCAAAACACATTAAATGCAAACTCGACAAAAAACTTGGCAATCCGAGACTCAAAATCAGAGACATTACAGGCGAATTCGCAGGCGGAGAGATTTCCGGACTCGCTGATTTGAATCTATCGGGCAACCGAACCGATTATGGAATTCAGCTGACGCTAAACAATGTTACCGCTGCGGAAGCACTCAATCTCAAAAGCACCGACAAACCGATACGTGGCAAAATGCGGGGAGAAATATACCTGCTTGGCCAAGCGGGACAAAAATATCTTAATCGTGGCGGTGGAACAATCGAAATTGTAGGAGCGGAAATATTTAAAATACCTCTGATGAAAAAGGTGTACGAAAGCATTCATCAACAGCCACCTAACCTTGCGAGTTTTCATAATGGCATCCTAAAATTCACAATCGAAAAATACATCTTAAGCATTCAGCGTATAAGGTTAATGGGCCCTTTGCTCTCGCTTGTCGGCTATGGCAGGATTAATCTTTCCAACGACAGAATAAAACTCTATTTAATATCAGCTCCGCCTGAAAAGTTCAATGATCTTCCTCTGCTGAAGGAGCTTATTCAGGGAGCAGCTACCGAGCTAACTGAAATTGAAATCCACGGAACGATTAGTAAGCCTATCATCAACGCCCGCCCACTCAAAAATACCTCCGATATCTTGAAAGCCTTCATTCAGGGACAGTAATTCCCGAAAACATTAAGTCATTCCGTCACACTCATTTTTCTTAAAATTACCCAAAAATCCCTTGACATGATTTACCGTTAAGTTTATACTAAAAGATGTGAATTAAGCGTTAAGTCAAGGAAAATAGCAATGGCCGTTATAAACGGTAAAAATAAGACCAAATCGCTACCGAAGTTAGCTGACATCGCACAGGTAGCGGGCGTCTCTATCCCCACCGTAGCAAAAGCTCTACACGGCACAGGCGGAATCAATACACGCGTGAGCAAGAAAACCGCAACCAAGATAAGAGCTATTGCAAGAAAGATGGGATATCGTCCTAATCTCGTTGCTCGTCAATTAGCTGGCAAACGAAGCCAAATCATCGGAGTCATCATCGATTCCTACGCTCCGCAGGTAGCTTTCAATCGACTCGCAGAGATGGAAAGGCAATCAGCTCTGCTTGGCTATCGATTTATGGTCGGGCAATCACACGGCGAACTCGACAGAATACTCGAATATATCGAAGATTTTGACGCTCGTGGTGTCGATGGTGTTATCTGCATCTCGCACAATTATCCTGCAATTGCAAAGCACATCGACAGAGCGATTGCAAATACCGAATTAAAAGCGGTATTCATCGGCAGACCTGCGGAAGAATCCGCTCGATTCAGCTTTGTCGATATCGACATCGCTGACGGAATAGTTCAAGCGATCGACCATCTCCACACCAACGGAAAATCCACCATCGGAATCATTCTTCCCAAAAGTGAATACCCGAACATAACCGCAAGATACAAAGGTTATCTTACAGGCTTAAGCAAAAACAATATCCCATACAACGAAGACCTACTTGCCAACATCGCTGACACTTCTGTCGTCAAAGTTTCTTGCGAAATAGTCAAACCTGCTCTTGAAAGATTATTAGACAAAAAAGTTGACGCTATTATCTGTAGCAATGACAGAGTAGCTGTCCACACGATAAAACTATTGCACAAAATGCAAATTTCCATTCCGCAGGAGATAGCTATCGTAGGCTATGACAATCTTGAAATTTGTGAGATGATAACACCCGAGCTTACATCTATCGACCAGAATCCGAAAGAGCTTGCTCAGCTCGCTGTTAATACTTTAGTCGAACAGATAGAGCAAAACATAACCGAACCGAAACACATAACCATAAAACCCAAACTTGTAATAAGGGAAACAACATAAAAAGATTATTGTAAATTGAATAGGATAGGAATGTGCAAAATACAAAAATCCTGATTGACATGTAGGGGCAGACCTATGTGTCTGCCCAAAAATTAGGGCGGACACGCAGGTCCGCCCCTACGGATTTGCATTTTGCAGGAGTCTATCGATTGAAATGAAAGGAGATTTTTATGAAGCAAAAAAGAAAAGAAACAGGTGTTTGTAATGTTAATCTTTGTCGCTTTTTAGATGAAAGGAGAAACGCGATGAAAACCGTAGTAACAATTTTGGTGGTTGGTATGTTTTGTATCGGTAGTGCTTTCGGTAATCTCACATGGAATTCATCCGTTACTGTTTACAGCAAAGGTGCTCATCCTACGATTGCTCTTAAAGGTAACAACCCGTGTATAGCTTTTGCTGATAACGCACAATATTATCTCGCTTATACGGAAGACCTCGGAACCAATCTTACACGTTTAGGTCCACGTTACGGCGGTATTGACACTCCCGATATTGCAATTGATAGCAATGGCAATTCGCATATCGTATGGTATCGATATGACAGTTCTCTTGGATATCGAACAGTTCGATATCAAGCTCAGGTAAATGACTCATTCACCGGCACAAGCTCCGAGGTAATAAATGATAGTAGCCATACAACCAGCTACGGACTTTATCCGCGTATAGCTATTGATTCTGCTGGTGTGCATACCGTCTGGAGTAGTAATTATTACGATAATGGCTATTATCGCGAGAAAACAGCAAGTGGCTGGTCTGCCATAGCTGATGTCAACATTACCAAAAAGCAGCTCGGTCAGCAGATAGCAGCTAATGGAACGGATGTATATGTCATATCTCAACCTCGAACAACGCAGTGGTCGCCCAGTGGCCCATACTATGCCAAAAAATCTACAAATTGGACTACGACTTATGATATTTCTCATACATCGAATATCGGCTATGCGAATATGGAATCCCTCGCTGTGGCTTGGCGTGGAAGTGCACTGGACGTTGCAACTGTAGATGACGTTACGGATAACGATGATGACGTTACCGGTAGAGTTTTGCTGTATCTTGATACTTTAAGCTATACTGATGGTTCTGCAACACCTATCGAGGTTTTCAACGATGCTCCATCGGGCGGCGAAGGCACTGCTTCCGATGTTACTCTCGCTATTGACAATACAGGAATGCACTATGTGATATTTTCAGCTAAGGGCCCGAACGGCTCTGACAAGGAATTGTTTCTCCAGCAGGTAGATGCGTCGGGCAATCTTGTCGGCTCGCTTGAGCAGTTGACGAATAATGATGTCGATGACATTGACCCTGACGCAGTATGGGGTGTCAACACGCTGCATCTGACTTGGCAATCAGGAGATACAATAAAATATATGTCAGCGGTGCCCGAGCCTGCAACGATCGGATTGCTTGCTATAGGGTCGCTTGGATTTCTCCGCAGAAAGTAGAAACGTCGGCAGTAAGACGTTGACGGTAGGCGGTAAAAAGTTAGCGGTAGGGGCAGACCTCTGTGTCTGCCCCCTAAGGTTAGGGCGAACACATAGGTTCGCCCCTACAAAGTTTGACATTTAACATTGATCATTTGTAATTTAAATTTATCTCGGAGATATATTA
>WFQY01000510.1 GCA_015486815.1 Phycisphaerae bacterium
ATATACCCCTTGTCAATAGCGATAACATAGTTTACCGATAAGAAAATTAAGGTCAATCGTCTTACCCTTCCTCAATAGCACTATTCTTCCGATAATTTCGAGAGTGCATTATAGCAAAGCTTATTTCGCTGGGATAGTGCTTTTCAATTCATTATTGATTCTGATGGCGCACCATTGTTTGCCGCACATACTGCAATAATCAAGTCCGGGGCAGTCCTGACGCGTGCGAATAGCTTTGGCTCGTTGGCCATCGAGTGCTAATTCGAACATCTTATTCCAATCGAGATTTGCACGAGCTATACTCATCGCATCGTCTCTCTCGCGTGCGCATGGCAGGCCTCTCGCTATGTCTGCGGAATGAGCTGCTATCTTGAATGTAATCACGCCAACGCGGACAGCTTCCGTGTCGGGTAGTCCTAAATGCTCGGTAGGTGTAACATAGCAGAGAAAACTCGCACCGTAATAGCCCGCTAACGTCGCTCCGATAGCAGCGGATATATGGTCATAGCCAGCTGCTATGTCCGTTACGAGTGGGCCTAAGACATAAAACGGTGCGCCCTTGCAAAGCTCTTGCTGAATTTTCATATTATATTCGATCTGATCGAGCGGGACGTGGCCTGGGCCTTCGACCATCACCTGACAGCCTGCCTGCTGAGCACGCTGAGTAAGCTCAGCGAGTGTCCGCAATTCGCTCATCTGAGCTTCATCGGAGGCATCGGCAATAGCACCGGGACGAAGACCATCGCCAAGGCTAAACGTTACGTCATGTTCACGCATAATCGCACAAATATCGTCGAAATGCTCGTAAAGCGGATTTTGGCGATTATGATAGGTCATCCACTTAGCCAGCAGAGCTCCGCCACGAGAGACAATTCCGCCTATACGCTTAAAAGCTAACGGCAGATATTCGCACAGAATACCGCAATGGAGGGTGAAAAAGTCAACACCTTGGCGGGCTTGCTTTTCGATAACTTTGAGCATATAGTCAACGGTAAGGTCTTCGACGGTTTTTTCGACTATCATCTCGTACATCGGTACGGTGCCAACAGGAGCGGTGCTTTCTTCGATGAACATTTGGCGTATCTCATCGAGATTGCTGCCCGTCGATAGATCCATAACAGCGTCCGCACCGAGCGAAATCGCATTTCTGAGCTTTTCACGTTCATCATCGAGCGATGAGCCGACAGACGAAGCGCCTAAATTTGCATTTATCTTAATGGAAACGGCACGTCCGATGGCGATAGGCTTTAACTTGCCCGCAAGGTGAATCTTGTTCGCTGGTATTACCGCTCTGCCTTGTGCGATTTCTGCGGTAAGCTCGTCAGCGGTAATCGGTTCATTATCAGCAGCTGATTTAATAGCGTCCGTAATCTGTCCGTTTTTCGCCTGCTCGAGAATTGTCATAATTAATGTCCTTTCTTTTGCGTAGAAGCGGCAGATATATACGGGCGGGAAAATAGGATAAGACAGATTAACTGCGCTTTCCTTCGCCGGCATCGCACCGTTATCGGTACTTATCCGTATCAGGTTCCAAGGGTCCCGCCTAATGGGCGTATCTCAGGCCATCAGCCACCCCTAGCGCACAATATACGTAATATGTAATTGTGATTTTAAATTATATGGCTTTGCCTTCGTATTTGCAAGTGTATGATGGTATATATAAAAACAGCTTTTCAATACTTGCTATTCGGGTTATATTTTGTTATCTTTTGGGTTTCGTGATATAATTCAAAACAGTTTACTCAATAGGAGTTGTAAAATATGACAGATGAACAAACATTAGAAAACGCTGAACAAACGGAACAAGACCAGCAATTGGAAATGAATATCATCTCGATAGAAGATGCGGGCGTACTTAGGAAAAAGATAAAAATCGAGATACCCGAAACGCAGATTGCAAGTAAGCTTGATGAGAATTATAAAGAGCTTATGCGCGAAGCACAGGTGCCGGGCTTTCGCGTCGGTCATGCTCCGCGAAAACTTATCGAAAAGCGATTTGGTAAAGACGTTCGCGAGCAGGTAAAGCAGCTTCTTGTCGGTCAAGCGATAAATCAAGCTATAGAGGAAAAAGAGCTTAAGACGCTTGGCGATCCCGATATAAAGTTAGATGAGATTGAATTGCCCGAAACCGGACCTATGCAGTTCGAATTTGAGGTTGAAGTCGAGCCGGAATTCGAATTGCCCAAATTGGAAGGCATCGAGCTGACGGAAGAAGAGGTGCAAATTACCGATGACGATGTAAATCAGGAGATAGAAAAGCTGCAGTGGAATTACGCTGAGCTTAAAGAGATGCCCGAAGACGCTACTACCGAAAAGGGCGATCATCTTATCGTCGATTATGTCCTCGAAGTTGCGGATCAAGCTCCTGTGGTGGAAAAGGGCGCTTCGTTGGCAATCAGGGATATTCCTGTCTCGGGAATAACGTTTGAGAATTTGGAACAAGAGCTTGTCGGCTTGAAGGTCGGCGATAGTAAGGAACTGACAACTACGGTTTCGGACGAGCATTCTAACGAAGCGTGGCGTGGCAAGCAGGCGAAGATAAAAATCACCGTAAAGAAAATTTCTCGCTGGATTAAACCCGAATTTAATGACGAACTCGTTAAGCGTATCGGATTTGATTCGGTCGATGAATACAAAGAAGCGGTCAAGACTCAGCTTGAAGCTAACAAGGGTCAGCAGATACGAGCTGACATCGAAGAGCAGGTAAAGAAGTATCTGCTTGACAATACGAAAATTGACCTACCCGAAGGTGTAACCGAAAGATATAGCGATTATGTTCTTCGTAGAAAGATGGTAGAATTTAAGCGGATGGGAATACCCGTTGCCCTTATTGAGCAGAAATTAGACGATATCAAAAAGCGTGCGAAAGAAGAAGCTATCGAGAGTTTGAAGCTTACGTTCATCCTGGGCAGAATTGCAAAGCAATATGAGATGCAAGCAAGCGATGAAGAAATCAACGGCGTGATAGCATCGATAGCTGCTCGTTCGGGTAGACGTCCGGAACGGGTACGAGCGGATATGATGAAAGAGGGCAGCTATAATAGCG
>WFQY01000511.1 GCA_015486815.1 Phycisphaerae bacterium
AATATATAAAAGTCAACAAGGAGCTATGCGTGAACAAACTGAAAAATATAAAATTGATTGCCTCCGATTTCGACCAGACATTGTTTATGCCCGAACTGAAATTTCCTAAAAATACCCGCGAATACATACACACGTTACACGAACTCGGGATAAAATTTGTAATTGTCTCCGGAAGAGATCCCTACGAAATGAGATCGCTACTCGAAGATAAAGGAGTAAAATGGGCAGAGCCGTTTCCGGACTTTCTTGTCTGCATAGAAAAATATATCTATGACCCGCAAGGAAACGACCTTAACAAACAGGCTAAACAATGGAACGAACAAGCCAAAAAACATACACAAACTATCGATTCCGAGATGGTTAAAGCTACTCTTGCAATTCTGGATTTTGTTAAAAAGCATAAAATACCAATAGCACATCATAGCGGGACAGAAATTGCATTTCCGAGCCCCGAAATAGCGGAAAAAGCTCGGGCACTTGTCAGAAAATTCGCTGATGAAAAATTCAAACAGGAAAATTTCATCATCAGCGGAAATCTGTATTCTATAAATCTTTCGCCATCCTGGCCAACCAAAGGCGATACATTGAAATTTCTTGCGGAAAATATCCTTGGGCTAAAACCCTATCAAGTGCTTGCGATTGGCGACCACATAAATGACATCTCTATGCTCGACGGTTCACGAGGATTTATGTCAGCTACCGTTGTAAATGCGCATCCGCAGGTAAAGTCCGCTGTCATAAACAATAACGGAATAATAGCGAGAGAAATCGGACCCGAAGGTGTAGGTAAAATACTCAAGAAGATTCATTCTGCCTATCGCGAAGCACTCGCTTTTACAAAATAAGCATCGAACATTCACAACGGCAGTTTCAGAATTTTCCTTTTTATTATCGTGAAATGCAACAAATAAGTTATTGCCCATAGTATGCGTCTGAACCGTGCTTTCTGAAAAAGTGCTTGTCTCGCAAGGCCTTACTTATCGATTTTTTGGATGGATTTAACTGTTTCGTCAATAGGGCAATTTTGGCAATTTCCTCCAATATAATGGCATTCTCAACCGCCTGTTGTGGAGATTTCCCCCATACGAAAGGGCCATGATCCGCTACAAGTACCCCTGGAAAATGTTCATAATCGATTTTACGAAAGGTTTCGACAATGAGTTTTCCCGTATTGAGTTCATAATCTTTTTGTATCATATTTTTGGGCAACTTATCGGTAACGGGAATACTACCGTAAAATGAGTCGGCATGGGTTGTTCCGAAGCAGGGTATTGGAATTCCTGCCTGCGCCCAAGCAGTCGCGTAAGTCGAATGGGTATGGCATATTCCGCCGATAGTTTTAAAATTCTTGTACAATTCCAGATGAGTAGGTGCATCGGAAGATGGTTTATACTTACCCTCAACAATATTTCCGTTAAGGTCAACGAAGACGATTTTATCCGGTGTAAGTTCATCATAGCTTATTCCACTCGGTTTAATAGCTACTATGCTTTTATCTCTGGCGATTCCGCTTACATTTCCCCATGTAAGGATAACCAAGCCCGAGCGTGAAAGTGCAACATTCGCATCACAGACCTGTTCTTTAAGTTTCTTTAACATATTCCCGTACGACCCTTTCCTTTATCTCAAGGAGCTTTTTCATTACATCAAAAAGAGAACCGCTATACTCTTTTGTTCCGAATGCATCGTGAAGTTGACGATAAAGTTTATATAGTTCGATATATATCTGATGGTGTTCCGTAGAAGGTTTGAATGAGAGAGATTTTAGTTTTGTCATAGCTGACTGCGTCTGTTCGACCGTTTCGTATCTTCCCGCGACAACAGCTCCCGATATGGCAGAGCCCAACGCACAGGTTTGCTCGGAAGCGGACAGTTTTATCTCTCTGCCGAGAACATCCGCATAAATTTGCATTACGAGTGGATTCTTTTCCGCTATTCCACCACAGGCGATAATACTATCAATCCTAACATCATATTCCTCAAATCGATTGATAATGGTAAGTGCACCGAAAGCTGTCGCTTCTATCAGCGTTCTGTAAATTTCTTCCGGTCTGGTGTGAAGCGTTTGACCAATGAGCAAACCCGTCAATCTTTGATCGACCAATATCGTGCGATTACCATTGTTCCAATCGAGCCCAATAAGACCTGACTGGCCTGGGATTAACAATTTTGCGCGTTCAGTCAAACTCTCGTGCGAGCCGAGTTCTTTTCCGCCGGGCTGAATGTAATTCACAAACCAATTAAATATATCACCAACAGCTGATTGGCCCGCTTCCAATCCGAAATATCCCGGCAGAATAGAACCATCTACAATACCACATATTCCCGGTATATCCTTGAGGCTTTGGGTATTACGATATACCACCATATCGCACGTGCTCGTTCCGATTATCTTTACGAGGACATTTTCCTTTATGCCGGCCCCTACCGCTCCCAAATGCGCATCAAAGGCACCAACTGCTATAGGTATGCCGGGCTTTAAGCCTAATATCTTCGCCCAATTCGTCGAAAGCGTGCCAGCAATGTTATCTATCGTATAAGTCTGCTTAGGCAGAGTCTGTGAGAGCTTTTTCAATTTCGGATTAAGCGTCGTCAAAAACTCCTCGTCCGGATAGCCACCCCAACTATTATTGAACATCGCTTTATGCCCCGCAGCACAACGTGATCGTTTAATTTGATCGGGTGAGGTTATCTCAGCGAGAATAGCTGGCATAAGATCGCAATGCTCAAGCCACGTATAAGCTAATTCGTACACCTGCGGTGCGACATTGAGGCAATGTAGAATTTTACTGAAAAACCACTCCGAAGAATACGCTCCACCGCATTTAGTCAGATACGTTGGTCTGATTTTCTTTGCAAGTTCCGTTATCCGCTCCGCTTCTTTGTAAGCGGTATGATCCTTCCAAAGCCACGCATAAGCAGCGGGGTTGTCTTTGAATCTCTCATTAAAACAAAGCGGCTGAAGTCTTTTATCTACCGGTATAGGCGTCGAACCTGTCGTATCAATACCGATGCCTATGATATTGGCTGAGTCAAATTCCGGATTAGCTGATTTTGCGCGAGCTATCGCATCGGTAATCGATGACTTCAATCCTTCCACATAATCCTGTGGATTTTGTCTCGCGAGATTATGGTCCGCTTCATCGAGAATAATACCATCCTGACCGCTTGGATACTGAAAAACCGCAGATGCAAGCTCAGCTCCATTCTCCACGTCAACCACAACCGACCTTACGGAATTAGTTCCATAATCAATACCTATTACATATTCCATAGCTACTTCCTCTCTAAAACAGTAATCCTGATTTTATCACAGCTGACATTACACACAAAACCATATTTTGCAATTGTATTATGAAGAGATATGACAATATTTTCCGGTACACTATCACGGTTTGTTTTCCAGATAAATCAGATATTCGGTATTGCCAGCTTTGCCTTGAATGGGCGAAACAGTCCAGTCAATCAATCTCAACTGCCACGAGGATAGTTCGTAAATTATCGATCGGAATATCTTTTCCGATTGTTCGGGAGTTAGCACCCCCGCTTTTAATTCTCTGCGGTCAGCTTCATAATGAGGCTTAACAAGAGAAATTATTTTTCCGTCCGGTTTGAGTAATTTCTTAGCATGCGAAAGGATACGCTGTTGTTTAGTCCAACCAACGTCAATCGTAACAATATCGCACAGCTCAGGCAGGCTAACGTGCATAGCGTTTGTCCGTTCCATTACGATTACATGGGGGTCTTTGCGAAGTTTATAATCAAGCACGCCATAACCCGTATCGACAGCGTAAACTTTTTTCGCTCCGTATTGTAGGAGGCAATCGGTAAATCCGCCGACGTTTGCGCCGAGGTCGGCACATATCTTGTTCTCGATATTAATGCCGAACTTCTTGATAGCAGCTTCGAGTTTAATTCCCGAACGAGTAACAAATTTGTTTTGCTCTTTTCGCATACAATAAAAAATACCCGCAATATGCGGGCATTTTAAGCGAAAATTTCAATTGCTTGGTTGATTGTCAGGAATGAGCAGCTGCTGTCTCTTTCAGCTTTTCCAAACGTGCAGTGAGTCTGGATTTTTTACGGGCAGCGGCATTTTTATGTATCGTACCCTGATCAGCTGTTCTATCAAGCTTCTTATATACCTTCTTTAATTGTTCCTCAGCAGCTGAGATGTCTCTATCGTGCACCAGTGTGAGAAATTTCTTAATTTCCGTTTTCAATGCACTTTTACGTGCACGATTTCTCATCGCTCGCTTTTCGTTTTGACGAATTCTTTTCTTGGCTGACAATGAATGTGCCACGAACTAAACTCCTTATATCTGTAACAAAGACACTTACCATAAATTCAGAAAACCATTATTATAATAG
>WFQY01000512.1 GCA_015486815.1 Phycisphaerae bacterium
CAATCAATTCGACATATCAGCTATCCTGCAAACATTCGCACGAAACGATTGGTTGGGACGTATCGAAAATATTCGCTTTCAGCTAACGCATTTCCAAAAATTGGCAGTGCAAGCAGGGGCTGAGAAAATAGAACATCATATAGATGATTTACTCGACATAATGTCAGTGGTTAAAGAAAATTTATCAGCTGGCAGGTTCGACGTATCACAGATAACCATTGCGAGAACTCCGCAAGCTCCGAAGAACGAGATTTGGGCTGACGTCAAGGACGAATTTGCCGGTATTAAAAAATCTCTCAAAGATATGCTTAAAGATATAAATTCTCTCGCATCGGTGCAAATCGATGATCTAAAAGATCAGCTAAGGTTTATAGAAATAATCCTTACATTGCTGAAAAAATTTCGAGAATCGATAGTGGACGAAAAAAGGCGAGCGGGGCTGGTTGATTACGATGACATTCTGCAGATTGCATATAAGCTGCTTTCCGAACATTCAGCGGTAGCTCAGCGATATCGTCAGATGTTCAAATTCGTTATGGTCGATGAATATCAGGATATAAACGAACTTCAGGATGCGATAATAAGAAAGATAGCAAGACCTACCGACGCCGGTGCGGAAAATCTTTTTGTCGTCGGCGATGTCAAGCAGAGTATATATCGATTCAGATTAGCTGAGCCTGAAATATTTCAATCACTGTGCAAACGGGCGAGCGAGACTCGCAAGAGTATCGCGAGAATTGATTTGCGTGATAATTTCCGCTCACGACAATCGGTAATTGATACGGTAAACTCGTTGTTTGAATTGCTTATGGTTGGCGGACAGATGGAAATTGAATATGACGAATCGCATAAGCTTATCTACCATTCGGGCTTTCCGAAGGATGACAATTTTCATCGTACGGAATTACATATTGTCGAACGCAAGATAGAAGCCAGCGAAGATTCCGAAAATATACTCGAAGAATATGAAGCGAATGAACGAGAGGCATATTTCGTTGCACAGAGAATAGAAGAGCTTCTTGCGAGTGGTGTCGAAATATTTGAAGACGGTCAATCCCGTCCGATTCAGCCTGATGATATCGTAATTTTGCTTCGCACGATGAAAAATACCGCCAGTCAATTTGCAGCGATGCTTCAGCGTCGCGGAATTGCCGTTTCGATTCCTCAATTAGAAGCGTTTACGGAATATCCCGAGATAGCGGATATGGTATCGCTATTAAAAATAATCGATAATCCGTATCAGGATATTCCGCTGGTAAGTGTGTTACGCTCGCCTATGGTCAGAGCGTCAGCACAAGAGCTTAGCAAAATAAGGCTAACAAGTAGGGGATATTTCTTCGCTGCTCTCGAACGCTATGTTGAGGATGTCGAAAAGGGCGAAGGAAAATTTTCCGAATTCCTGACCCAGCTCAAAAGTTGGCGTGAATTTGCAAATCGCTTCGATGTCGCTGAGCTTATTCAAAAAATATATGTCGATACGGGCTATCCCGATTATGCCTCTCTGCCACAGTCGAGCAATATAGTAGCTGACAATCTCAATCAGTTCCTTCAGCTTGCACGCGAATTTGTCAGAGTAAACGATACGGATGTATCCGATTTTGTCGAATATATCGAATTGATGAGCGAGAACGAATTGAATTTTTCGGGCGTAAGTGCCCCCGTCAGCAGTGGCGTAAGGATTATGAGTATCCACTCCGCAAAGGGTTTGGAATTTCCTGTCGTCATACTCGCTAATACCGGAAAGAAATTCAATATGCAGGATATTCGAGAGAAAATCTTATTTGACAGAGAATTTTTAGTAAGCTTACAACAGCCTACTGACGATGGCAAATCGTTCGAAGATACGCTTATATATGCTGCAATCAAGCGAAGCAAAGCCCAGCAGATAAAAGCGGAGGAGTTAAGATTATTATATGTTGCACTTACCCGTGCGAAAGAAAAGCTAATCATAACAGGCAATATAGCATTCAAAGATTTGTTCAAAGCTGAAAAGTTATCTTCGGTAGCAAATGATTTGAGTGGGGATATATTATTAGGACAAAACACTTTTTTGCATTGGCTCGTCCTTGCTTTGACGGCACATCAGACGGGGGTGTTTGACGATATTATCGATAATCCGGAATCTGAGGACAATATCTCTACTAATATAATGGACATATACTTTCACCCTCAATCGTTGCAGGAAAAGTGGGCTATAAAACAACGCAAAGCGAAACATCTGACAATGCCTAAGGTCGTTTCAGAAATTTTATCTGCGGATACGCCAAAACTGACAGCTGAGTCCGAACGTATGATAAGCATACTCGAGTGGAAATATCCCCAATATCCATTGACATATCTGCCAGCTAAAATATCCGTTACGGAATTCACCCGTCAGGGACGAGAGATTGATGATTCCGCCGATCCGATGGAGAAGGCTCAGATAGAACTGCCGGATATGGAAACTCGCGTGCTTAGTCCGGAAGATACATTTGGAATAGAAAAAGGCATAGCATGGCACAAATTTATGGAAAAAATAAATCTGAATATGGAGATGAACGATGGCAATATATCAGCGGAACTCGAGCGAATGACGCGAGAAAATATTTTAACCGATAAGCAAAAAGGATACATCGATATCGGGCAGGTGAAAAACTTCTTTCGCAGCGAACCCGGACGATTGATGTTGGAACATAGCGATAGAGTCAGACGCGAGCAGGAATTTACATATCTGTTAGCTGCTAACTCGCTACCCGATGCTCTGCGAATAGGAAATAGCGAAGAGCCTGTTCTTGTAAGGGGAGTTATCGACTCTCTTATATTACTAAACGATGGCTTGGTGATAATAGATTACAAAACCTCGCAAATACAAGCTACTGACGTCGCTAAAAAGGTAAAAGATTATCACGGTCAGGTAGAATTGTACGCTCGTGCGATGAGTGAGATATTAAATAAGCCAGCTAAGTCCGTTTGGCTATATTTTACCGAACCCGATTCCGCTGTACAGGTAATATGATAAACAACCAGAACGTTATCAGCGTGAGCGTAGCAGGCTCGGGGCAATGTGTCGGTATCAGCTGACTATATTTTACACCCACGGGGGTAAGTTCACCTGTGTAACTAAAAAGTGAGCTTCTCCGATATTCATAAGACGGATCGGCCACCGGCTGCCACGCCCATCGCTGCACCAGACGATAATCGTCATCGGGCATTCCTATCTCAGTATCGCATATATTCGCTTGTGAATATCCGCAAAGCCAATCTACTGTCTGCTCCATAAAATTTTTTATATCGTATTCGGAAAATTGATCGCCTGCGATGCCAATCCTTACCCACAGCTCACTTTGCTGATAGCTGACAGGAAGTCCGCTCGCCAACAGATTGCGAAAATCTGTGATTGCCCGTTTGACGCTATCTAATGGGTTTACTGTCCTTTCAGCGATTGTAATTTCGAGATTAAAAACATCTATATCCATCGGTTGATGATAGTTATTGTAGTATTGCCAGATAGCTTCCGTAAGAAAATCGCTATTACCGTATGACGAATTTACGTAATTCTCAGGCGAAATAATCCCCGATGCAATACGAAAATTTTCATTTGCTGCTTTTATCTGTTGAGATAAATCGTGAAAATTTTGAACGTAGCTTTGTATAAGGTAAAATTGTCTATTACCGGTATATTGCTGTATAGTATAGCAATCATACCCTAGCCGATTGCCTATCTGCCAATAAGTAGTCGATGATTCAAACCAATCCCAATGCGCACTCATTATCGAATTGATAGTATTCGGTTCCGGTGGATTTGAGGAGACACCGACGGTAATAGGACGGTTTATAATTCTTCCGTTTGACAGAGAGATTGGCCCCGCGCAATCGGGATAATCTCCTTGATTATCGACATACCAGCCGATATTTTGAAATGGCTGCAAGTCGAAATGTGTGATTGGCTCATTGACACGGCTATAATCGTAAGCGACGCCAAAGCGTTCATTTGCCGGATAAAGTTCAGCTAATACGCCAGCGTAGCCCCCGAAGATAATCGTTGCAAATCCGAGAGCCAGCGTTTTCCGCAATGCGAACTCCTCGTCCCCCGATATATAATGCCATCACTCCCATAGAATTACTGATAGTAATTATCTGTTGATTGCGCTGTTTTCGCAAGAGAAAATTTGGATTATTACTCTTGTTCGACTTTTCCGACGATTGTATCGAATTGGTCGAAAGTTGATTTATCGCCTGATTTTATCAGATCGCAGTTCGCACTAATACGAGGGGTAGCTGTCGTTATAAATCTTCGGGCAACCGCTTGTTTTCTCTCGGAATGTTTAGCCTGCCTTAAAAGCAAATATCCCAAATAAATATCACAAGCGACATCAACAATCTTTCTGCCGTACAGATCCATATATTCCGTACCTTGCTGCTTGACGAACGGCAGAGTATCTGCAAGCTGAGCAGCGGATGATTTGAGCGTTTCGTTGAGGTCTTTTAATTCCTCAGGCCAATCCATAGCTGAAAATTCATCGAAGGCCTTATTGGCGGTACCGCTGGCAACTCCTCGGACAGCAGCTACTATTTGCAACTGAGATGTCCCTTCGTAGATATTTGTGATTCTCGCATCGCGATAGTGCCTTTCGACGGGATAATCACGCATATATCCGCTACCACCTAACACTTGAATAGCGTCGAATGCAACTTTATTGCACATCTCGGTGCAATAATATTTAGCCATCGGAGTAAGCATAGCAGCGAGTCTTTTGAATTTACGAGATTCGTTTTTAACTTCCTTGAGTTTATCTTTATCGGTGATTTTCCCCGATTCTGTCTGCCAGAGATACCACCGTTCGTGGTCAACCGCCCAGCAGCATTCGTAGAGCAGGGCTCGCGAAACTTCGATAGCGATTTTCATCTCCATAAGCATATCGCGAACAGCAGGCAGCTGATCGATCGATACGCCGAATTGCTTTCTCGATGCGGCAAAATCACGTGCAACCGCATAAGCAGCTTCTGCAATACCAACAGCTTGTGCTGCGATGCCCACCCGTGCACCGTTCATCAAACTCATAACATAAGTTACCAACCCACGTTGCCGTTCGCCTATGAGTTTCGCAGGGGTATCTTCGAAGAAAATTTCGCAAGTAGGCGAGCCGTGAATACCAAGTTTATCTTCTGTGCGTCTAATCTTGACGTGCGGACCTTTTTCGCATAGGAACAGACTCAATCCCAATCCGCCTGCTCTTTCTTCGCTTCGTGCGAGCACGAGAAGCACTTCCCCGCAACCGTTGGTAATAAATCGTTTGACACCGTTGATATACCAGTTGCCGTTTTCGTCTTGATACGCTCGTGTCTTTACCGCTTGCAAGTCCGAACCTGCGTCAGGCTCGGTCAGCACCATCGCACCGGTAACTTTACCGTCTGCGAATTGCGGAAGGTATTGTTGCTTGATTTCCTCATCAGCATAAGCGTTTACCGTCTCCGCGATACCCTGCAACCCGAATATGTTCATCAAAGATGCGTCCGCACGAGAAACAATTTCGATAGCCATCGAATATATAAGGTTAGGGCAATTCAAACCGCCAAAACGATATGGCAGGGTAAATCCCATCACTTGTGCCTTCGCAAGCATATCGAGGTCTTTTGCAATACCGTCAGCGTATTTTACATGTCCGTCAGGCTGAAGGTGCGAACCTTCTCTATCGGCATCTTCAGCATTTGCTTCGATAAACTCCGCACTAAGCTCACCTATCATTGTCAGAATCCGCCTATAGTTATCGACAGCGTCTTCCGCATCTTCGGGAGCGTAGTCATATTCCTTTGAGAACCGATAGCCGTCTTCCATAATATCAGCCAATCGTTTCAAATCGAGCGTATTGAAGTTGAAAACGATGTCCTGATTGTCTGTAAAGAAATTAGCCATTATCGTTTTTCCTCTTTAAATTTTCCTTCTATAAATTGCAGCACTCTTTCCGATAGTTCGATAGCCTGCTCCGCATCATATTTCGTAAATATCTTCGGATATTCCGTTAGCAATACCCCGTTAGGATATCGCGTTGTAAGGTAATATCCGTCGAGTTTTTTAATCTCTTCTCTGAAATTTTCTATTTCCGGATAAAATTTTTCCGTTTCCGCAATTAGCACCAATAGTTTGTGTGTCTTCGGATTATCCAAGCCGTTCAAAACCAAAAGTGCTTTCAATCCCTTTTCAATAGATTGCTGCGAATGAAAGCACACGTGCATATATCGCTCAGCGGAAAGCAGAGCTTTTGCAGACTCGAGGTCTTCTCTTGCAAAAGCAAGCCAATTTTCCGCTTCACGTCTGACGTTCATAAATTACTCTTCCTGTTTCCTTAATTTCTTTGATAAACCGTCGTTCTTCCGCCAATTTTTGAAATTCGTCCTCGGTATAAACGAGTATATCTATATCATATTTAATAAGTATCTCATCGGGAATCGCCAATCGAGCTTCGGTAATTCGCTCGAGCCATCTCTTGTTTGTCTCTTTGATTATTACTATGTCAATATCGCTCGATTCTCTGAACTCATCTTTTGCCCACGAACCGAATAAGATTATTTTTTGCGGCTCTATCTTTTTCAAAGCTTCTACCAGTTTAGGCAAAGTATTTTCAAATTCTCTTAGCCAGTTTTTCCGCGGATTTTCGGGTTTCCGCTCGTGTTCTTTCATACACGTTCCCTGACAGCTTTTATCATCTTCGGAACGACATCATTCAAGTCGCCTACTATACCGTAATGTGCTATCTGGAATATCGGAGCTTCGGGGTCATTATTAATAGCCACAATCTTCGCTGATTCCTGCATTCCCGCTCGATGCTGAACAGCTCCGGATATACCAATCGCTATATATAATGCGGGACGAACGGTAGTGCCGGTTTGACCTACCTGATGGTCTTTGTCGCAGAAACCGAGGTCAACCGCTGCTCTTGACGCTCCGACAGCAGCTCCGAGAGAATTTGCAAGCTCCCATATCAATTTGAAGTTTTCTCTGCTGCCAACTCCCGCACCGCCCGAGACGATAATCCTCGCAGCTTTCAGATTAACCTTCTTTTCCTGCCTATGCTTTTCGAGAATTTTCAATGCAAGGTCTTCGGGGCTCAGATGTACTTTCTCGGTAATGATTTTGCAATTATTACTACCGATTGGCTCGGGCATAGGCATAACGCCTTCTCTAACGGTAGCCATCTGAGGCCAACGGTCATAATTGATAATTGTTGCGATAATATTTCCGCCAAACGCTGGGCGTATCTGATACATCAGTTTTTTATGGACGGTTCCGTCTTTCTCTTCGTGGTCGCCTATCTGCAAATCGGTACAGTCTGCGGTAAGTCCCGCCCGCATCTGAGATGCTACCCGCGGCGCAAGGTCGCGACCGATAGCTGTTGCTCCGTACAGTACAATCTGAGGCTCGTATTTCTCAATTAGATTGCAGAGAACCTTTGCATAGCTCGTACTCTGGTAATCTTTAAGCAGCGGATGTTCCGCATAGATTACCTCATCAGGTCCGTAAGCAGCTAAATGTTTTGCAAGGTCTTCTACTCCCTGACCAAGCAAAATCATTGTCAATTTGACGTTCAGCTTATCCGCAAGCTCTCTGCCCTTACTCATAAGCTCGAGCGGAACATCGGAAAGTTTACCCGATTCCTGCTCCGCGAATATCCAGACCGGCCCTTGACGATTGCATTTAATCATATTCTTCGCTCTTCCTCTTTTTTGTTGCTTATTGTTATCCTATCGTATGTTCTTCAATCAGTTCGTGCACAAGCTCTCTTACGCCATCTTCGCTGGGCTCGAATTGCTTATGCCCTTCACCCTTCAATACGACCGCCTGTATCCTATGTACCTTCGTCGGTGAACCGTCCCTGCCACACCATTGCAAATCCGCATCGATATCGTCTAAATTCCAATGCTCGATAAGCAACCCTTTTGCTTTCAGCTCGTTGCATTTCTGCTCTATCTGCTTTGCAATTTCGGGATCATCCGCATTGTTCTCGCCTGCGATTTCCTTTTTAACTTCGATAGCAGCTCGTGCCTTTTTATATTTCATTATCCTTTTAGCTGCTGGCGAACGAGGTACATTGGCGCTGTCAATTACAGTAATCAAAACAGGCAATTTCGACTGTACAAGCTCCCAGCCGTTGCCTACATTTCGTCTGACGACTATATGATTATTATTCAGACTCACCAACTCTTCCAAATATGTTATCTGCGGTATCCCCAGCTTTTCAGCGGCTTGCGGACCTACCTGAGCAGTATCACCATCGATAGCCTGCCTACCGCACAAAACAATATCGAAATCGCCTACCTTCCGAACAGCACAACTCAATATATATGAAGTAGCGAGAGTATCGCTGGCAGCTGCCCTTCGGTCGGAAACCAATATGCACCTATCCGCACCGCGCTCATAGGCATCGCGAAGTATATTGCACGCATTGGGCGGACCCATCGTAATCACAGTTACCGTTCCGCCATATTGGTCTTTTATCATCAAAGCCTCTTCGAGTGCGTGAAGGTCTTCCGGATTAAAAATAGCAGGCAATGCCGCTCGGTTTACCGTTCCGTCATCCTTCATCGCTTTTGCGGTAACAGCTTTTGTATCGGGCACCTGTTTTGTTAAAACTACACAATTATATCCCACAGCCATTGCTCCTGTTAATAGTGTCTGTTATGAACAATCGCATTTATTGCTTCCGGTATGACAATACGATTTTCCTCAGTGTATGAAATTTGTTAGATTAGTATTTCTGTGGCCAGAAGTCAAGAAAGAATTCAAAATTCTCACATACCCACAAGATATAACTTGCCTGTATAATATACCTCTTGTGATTAGCTACGAGCCAACATCACTTTACCGCAAATTTCGCCATCATCATAAAAGTAAAATCGAAAAGTGAGTGAATAATCATAGGCGCAATCAGACTCCTGCGCAAAACGAAAAGCGTGCCCAGAACACAGGCAAGCCCGAATATCAAAATCACTTTGAATACACCCTGATAGAAATGCGCAGAAGCGAAAACCGCAGCTGCGATAACCATCGCAACCCAATCATTACGGAAAATGCAGCTCAACCTGCTGATGAAAAATCCACGAAATATCAGCTCTTCGTAATAGCCTATGAAAAGGCAAAAGGGCGGAATTAACCAAACAGGCATATCGGAAAACATCTTTGCCACCTTTACGTTGTTTTGGTTTATCTCTTTTAGATGATTTACATCGAAAGTAAAACTCGCTATTAAGCCCGCTATCCATACCGCCGCAAAAATCCCTAAAAGCACGATAATCGCTATTGCAATTTCCCCGCCTATGTCTTTCAGATGCAAACCTATCGACGAAGCTGGCTGACGATTTTTGTGTAGTATGAATCCGATAATCAAAGTGGCAAGCAGCCCCTGACTCAACAGAGACATATATTCGTCAGCCCCCAGAGGCCTACTATATTTCGACATATCGACGCCAACAGCTAATATTTTCAGCACAGGCAAAAGATACAGCACCGAAAATACGCAGATAATTTCAAATAACGCTTCGGACGGACTCAATCCGACAGATTTCGCAAGAGTATTGTGTGATGAATGTGATGAGACACTCGCTTCGTCGAATTTTTCTATCGGGCTATCATCGCTATCATAGCTATAAGACACGTTTTATCTGCCCTCTTTCAATCTGTCCGCGAGAAAATTGTCGAGTTGAGGAATTTTCTGAATCTTAGCTACCGTCTTATCTATATCATATTCGACACGCACAAACTCAACAGCCTGATCGTCGAGAACGACATAGCTTGCCCGCCAATCGCGATCTCTCGGCTGCCCTACCGAGCCTACGTTGATAATCGCTTGTTCAGCGAGTTCAAAATGATTCGCTTCTGCCAGCTCATCGGGCGGATCGAAATACGGATCGTCAAGCAACACGCCTGGAACGTGGGTATGCCCGACAAAGCACGTCATCTGCTCAAGCCGACGGAAATTATCGAGCAATTTGTTGGGATTATTAAATAC
>WFQY01000513.1 GCA_015486815.1 Phycisphaerae bacterium
ATCATATGTTGGAGAAACACCCTATCAGTTTTCATATATAACTTTCACACTATTGAGGATCTTGTCTCTAATATATGGACTAAGGGAATTAGCTGTTACCAGATCGACTTTTCTGCCGAAAATAGATTGCAATTCATCTTCTATGTCAACCAAATCGAACAATGTTATTTTCTCATTTTCAGAAAATCTTACCAAAATATCTACATCGCTATCGTGTGAATTTTTCCCATTTGCGAAAGAGCCGAAAATACCTATATACACAATATGATGCCTCTGACATAGTTTAACCAAAGCATCATAAACCTCATCGGTAATCAATGGTAACTGACTAACCGCTGATTGTCTTAATTTTGTAGTACCCATATCTATAAATATAATATATATAATAATTTTAAAGGTCAAAATTCATTTCCACGTTACTTTTCTCTCTGCGGGTGATTTTTTCAGTTGATTTGTAACAAATTGAGCAGCTAATCTGATAGCTTGCTTCATCGAGCCGGGGTTAGCTTGATTCTTTCCTACAATATCGAAAGCTGTTCCATGATCGACACTCGTTCGCACAAAAGGCAGGCCTAAGGTAATATTGACCGACGAATCAAAAGCAGTAAGCTTAATCGGAATCATCCCCTGATCGTGATACATCGCAACGACACCATCGTATTTACCATCGAGCGCTTGCAGGAAAATAGTATCCGCAGGATATGGCCCTTCGACATCGATTCCCGCATTTTTAGCCATCACTATCGCAGGCCGGATTATTCGTTCTTCTTCATCGCCAAACCGTCCTTCATCACTTGCGTGCGGATTTAAGCCAGCGACAGCAATCTTCGGATATTCAATACCAAACCAATCTTTCAGCGCCTGATTCATTAAATCGATAGGCTGAAACACACAGCCGATAGTAAATCTATTGCGAATATCCATCAATGGCAGATGAATGGTAGCGAGTGCAACGCGTAGCTTGCCCCCTGCGAACATCATCGTTACGCGTTTTGTCTTGAATTGGTCAGCGAAAAATTCCGTATGGCCGGGAAATTTTATACCCGCCAATTCCCACGAGACTTTATTTATAGGGCCGGTTACTATCGCGTGAATAATATTCTGCTTGATCGCATTACACGCATCCAACAAAAACTGATATGAAATCAAACCGCCCTGCTTACTCGGAGCGGGCGCGATGTTAGTCAAAACATTATATTCATCGTAATCGGCAACTACTACACGATGGCCATACTGCCTTATGTGGTCATGTTGATCACGCCACCAGAATACATCAACCTCCGCCATATCCGCAGCGTACGTAATCGATTCGTTCAATCCGAAAATAATAAACCGCGCCAATCGTCTTATTTCCGGATCAGCTAACGCTTTGACGATTACCTCTGCGCCGATACCGGCAGGTTCGCCCATAGTGATTCCTATCACCGGCAAATTGTCGTTTATACCATTCGCCATATACATAATTGTAGCAGTTATCGGAATAGAATTGTATAGTTATCTTGGCCGATTGGTTGATTTTAGTTAACCGGTCAAGCCCCAGGCACGGGCAAAACTCTCAAACGAACGATCATAAGTTCTTTCCACATCATCCGGAAAGCAGCAGGCGGGAAGCTGACGCGATTGCAGATGATACTGCAGACACTCACAACAAATTCCCTTCTTTGCACACGGCTCATACGTGCAATTACATCTTGCAAGGTTCTGCTGTTTTTTGCACTCCATATTCTTACACTCCCTAATAATACCACAAATTCACTATAAACCGGCAGCTGTGATTTCGTGTATCCTTACGATGCCTACCGGTTTATCATCGTCAAGAACGACAAGCGTCGTTATCATATTTTCTTTCATTATCTCGCGACATTCTATCGCAAGTGTATCCTTCGAAACAGTGAACGGCCCTTTGGGCAGTTTCTTTCTTCTGGTAAGCTCGAGTGCCTGCTTAGCTGACAATTTCAACGGGTCTTTCGTGCGTTCGATAAGTCTGCGTAAATCGCCATCGGTAATCGTTCCGATAAATTTTCCACGACGATTGACCACACAGGTAACCCCGAGTCCTTTACTCGTAATTTCGAATATGACATTTTTCATCGGGCGGTCTTCAGACACTTTTGGCAGACTGCTGCCCGAGTGCATTATGTCGCCTGCTTTGAGCAGTAGCCGACGTCCCAAAGTTCCGTCCGGATGAAACTTCGCAAAATCCTCAGCTGTAAATCCTCGCTGAGACAAAAGTGTAATCGCTAATGCATCGCCTAACGCCATCGTCAGTGTAGTGCTTGTAGTCGGAGCAAGTTCGAGGGGGTCAGCTTCAGCTACCGCTGGCAGTTTTATTACCACATCTGCTAATTTGCCCAACTCCGATTTTTCCTTTTCGGTAATTGCAATGATTTTGCTGCCAAGCCTTTTAAATGATTGAGCAACCTTCGCTACTTCCCGACTATAGCCTGACTTCGAGATAGCTATTAATATATCCTTCGAGCCAACAATTCCCATATCGCCGTGCAACGCATCGACCGGATGCACAAATACCGAAGGCGTACCGGTACTGGTAAGGGTAGCTGCTATTTTCCTCGCAACGAGCCCCGATTTACCAAGCCCCGTCAAGATTAGCTGACCTTTGCATCTCAGTATCAACTCGGTAGCTTTAGCGAAGGCACTATCGATACTATCCGCAAGCATATTGATTGCCTGCGCCTCGTCTCTCAATACACGTTTACCGTTATTGATAATTGTTTCTGCAGTGGTTTGCTTCATCTCTGCGGATTTTCACTATTTACCGTTTTGTTAGGGTTGAGTCGTAACAGGTCTGTTTAATACCTTAAAAGCTGCTGCGGTGATTATATTGATTCTTAATTTTGCGTCGTATCTTACCGTTCCATATACGCCGACATATTTACCGATAAAATCGCTAACGTTAATGTTCGCATTTTTGGTAAGTTCGACATAAGCAATCGTGTGCTGCTTGTTCGGTTCGACCAGACGATACCTCTTAGGCATCAGCCCGCCAGTAAATATATTGCTCGGCTTTAGTACGCCAGCAGCTTGATACAATTTTGGCGGTTTTATCTTTTCGAGTTCAGTCTGAGCCTGCTGCTCTTGTATCTTTCTGTTTTGCTCTTCAAATTGCTTTTGAATCTGCTGCAGCTCAGCATATCCTTTTTGAGCTTGAAATTGATAATCGATAAGTTCAAGCCGTTGCCTTGCATAGGCAGCTGCTATCGGTACTTGCTTTTGTTTTGCTATCTCTTTGAATCCTTCGATTATCCTACCAAATTGCCTCGCCATCAAAGGCTTGCTAAGCTCCGCTTTGTAAAGTTTATCGAGCTTTTCTATCTGCTTGCCATACTTTCCGAAAATCCCTTCTGCCTGTTCCTGTTCCGTCTGTTCTATCTTGACTTTTTCGACTATTTTAGCCTTGGTAGCTTGAGTAGCTATCGGTGCGCTTGTCGTGGACACTACTTTCTTCTTTTGTATCTTGTTACCTTTCCTTATCTGTTGTATTTCCGCCTTGAGTTTTTTGACGGGAACAGCTTTTTTCTCAACCACGGGTTTGACATAGTCAACCGATATCCACAAATATGCACCTTCGGGAGGTACTATCTTATAATAATCTCCCTGCTGACCGATAATCGTTACACTCATCCCCTGCTTAGCTAACATTTGAATAGCCGTCTTTCTGTCCGTAAATTTCGAGCCTGCCCGAATAGCAACGCGATTTCTGTTTATTACACCCTTCTTATCGCCAACCATATCGACACATTTCTTAGCTACCCAGCTAAAGCTACCCGCTGGCGGAACTATCTTATACCAGCCATACTCCTGACCCGCAACATCAACGACATTGCCTCGCATCAATCTTAGCGTCGCATAATAATTGATATCAGGCCCGGAACGGACGTTGACATTATCGCCTGTTACCTGCCCCTTGAACGGAAACTCAATTTTGCTGATTCCGATTGACGGGAAGCTCAAAATCAATATCGCTATTATTGCACCGTAAATTCTGTTTATTCTCATTTCAGACACTCCAGAATAATTACCACAAATCGTCCGGATATGATATATTGAGATTACCATCGCTATTACCGCCTGTCAATCGGAAAACAAAGCTCTTATTCAAATTCAGTTTTGGGAATATCTGCTATTTTGATAAGATGCTTCAGTAGTCCTATTTTCAACGGTTTATTTTTATGTACAGGTACGGAAATCCTGTTTGTATTTCCCCGTTTAATATAGATATGATGACTGCCTCTAATACGGACACACATCCATCCGTATTTTTCCAGCGTCTTGCAAAATTCTTTCCCGCTTATTTGCTTCACACTGCAATCTCTATGGGTTTTGAATTTTCATCAAGTTTATATTCTTCTATATCAACAGAAAGGCAGCCTTCTACCGCTTCATATAAATTTTCGAGCAACTCTTCAAATGTATCCCCCTGAGTAGCACAGCCAGGTATAGCGGGAACTTCCGCCCAATATCCACCTTCCTCTGCTTTGTGTACAATAACCTTCAATTTCATACTTTATCCCTTCACAAAACGCATATTCAGTCTATTTTTATTTTATACCATTTATAAAAATTAAACAAGCCCCCCCACAATGGTCTGCAATTTCGAATCCTTATTTCACA
>WFQY01000514.1 GCA_015486815.1 Phycisphaerae bacterium
GCTCTATATGATATGGTATAATTATGAAAGCCAAATCGGAAAACAATTTATTCGCAGATATTCACAAAGTTACCCCCAAAAATATGATTGTTTCTGCGGACATAGTACCCAAATATTATCGTATAGCATCTCATCTTCGTGAGCAGATAATATCGAATAAGTTAGCTAACGGAAATAAATTAGCTGGCGAGCGGGAATTGGCGAGCAAATTCGGAACTACCCATATCACTATTCGAAAAGCCCTTGACTGCCTGGTTCAGGAAGGCTTGGTGGAGAGAATCCACGGCAAGGGAAGTTTCGTACGCTCGGTAGATGAGGGTAATACCATTGCCATTGCGTTTGACGTACAGGTTTTCGATGGTGCGGTTTCTCCTTATTTTAGTTCGTTTGCACGAAAATCTCTTAGCTATTGGCGTAACAAGAAATTCAAATGCGAACTGTGCTTTGTTTGTTATGAAAATCCGCAATCGATAAAACGATTCGAACAGCAACTTCGCTCGCGAATATATCGTGGCGTAGTAGTGGTATCTCAACCCGTAGCGGATAAGTTAGTCAAATTAGCTAATCACCTGAATATTCCGATGGTCGGACCATATCCCTACAAAAATGTGCCATATTATGTAGGATTTGACGGACAAGCACTTATAAAGTCAGCTGTTAAAATTCTCACCGCCAAAGGAATAAAAAAAATCGGTTTGCTTGTCGGTAAAGATAATTTTGGAAATTATCGTAAATACATAAAACTTTTCAAATCGACTTTACGAGAATATGACGGAACGAGTAGATCTGATTGGATAATTACCGGAGATTATAATGCCGAATTTGGTTCCGAAGCGTTGAATGATATCTGGCGCAATCGAAATCGTCCGCAAGCGTTAATCATTACGGACGAAGTAATAGCGGGTGGAACGATAAAGTCGGCTTCCGATTTGAAAATAAATTTGGGAGAAGATTTATACATAGTATCTCAATTCAGTGAAGATACCAATATCCCGACGCCTGACACTGTTATTAAGCTAATATATCCCGTTGAAAAGCAAATTGAGCTTATAGGGAAACTGTTGACAAACTTGATGGCAGGAAAGCGTGTTTTACGAAATCATATCCTTATGAAACCGCTAATAGGTACTAAAAAATTATCAAAGGAGAAACCTATCGAGATGGCTTCTATATAGAAACGGAAATTGTCGTTGTGTTTTTGTTTTTCATTAACCTTTTTTTAAGAGGAGGAACAAGCTATGAAAAAGTTGGTAGTAACAACAATGTTAGGTACGTTGGTCTTCTTTGTGAGCAGTTCTTACGGGTCGTTGCCCGGCACTTTGCCTTACAATTGGAATCAGGAATACACCCCTGACGCAAACACCTGGGGATTATATCACTTTACGCAAGGAAGTAGCGTATCGACCCTCTACAGTGCAACCGGTTCACACAATTTGTGGAACAATTACGTATCAGATGGTGCGTGGTTGACCGATGGTGGTCCGACAGGTGCAGGCTGGCCTAGCCCGAATCCGACGTACGATTTTCCCGGATCGTCCTATCGGTATTTCAGCCATGGTTATGGTGATGGTAATAGCTTATACAGCATTGACAGTATGATGATCGAGTTCTGGGTGTATTTTGATACGGAAAATTTCGGACCTACAAATGGTGAAGGATATAATGGACCAACTGGAACAAGCCAAGCGTTGTTTCAAATATTCAATCGGGTCGATGGTTCTTTGCCTGCCAATCAGCAAGATACGGTCAATATCTGGGCATACTATGGCTGGGCTAACGGAATTTATGTCACAAAGACGATAGGAAATGATGTTGCATCGTGGGCGGCTGATAATCCTGATGGAAAAACGTATATTTCGAAAAATTGGTTTGGTCCGGAACAGTGGCATCACCTCGCAATTCTGATAGATTCGACGGATGGAACTGGTGTCTATTGGGATGGTAATCTTGTATTTTCCGATTCGAGTTCAACGGGCACATTGGCGGGATTTAGTGGTCAGCAGGGTCAACTTCAGCTTGTCGTTGGTGGAGAAGACAACAATTACTTTGGATATGGTCCGATTGATGGCAAATTGGACGAGTTTCGCATTTATGACGGAATAATTCCCGAGCCGATGACTATAGGATTGATGCTGCTGGGTCTGGTTGGTTTGATTCGAAGAAGAA
>WFQY01000515.1 GCA_015486815.1 Phycisphaerae bacterium
ATTACTATATAGTAATTATTGTTGTATGTTTTACACGTGTGTATCTATTTTAACGAGAGGAGTATTAAAATGGCGTATGTAGCGAGAAAAGTAGTAGAGCAAGCAGGTATCAATGTGGACGAACTTGTGGAGCTTCTGGTCAAAAATGCCTCAGCAGAACTGACGACCTATTATTACTATACGATTTTGCGGGCAAATTTAATAGGTCTCGAAGGCGAAGGTCTTAAGGAAATTGCCGAGGTAGCCCGTATCGAAGACAGAAATCATTTCGAGGCTTTGATTCCGAGAATCTATGAGCTTGACGGTAAGTTACCCGATTGTATGAAGGAGTTTCACGATATTTCCGCATGTCCTCCTGCAAATCTGCCCGAAGATCCCACTGATGTTAAAGCGATTCTTGAAGTTCTTGTCAAGGCTGAAAGGTGTGCGGTTTATGGCTATACCAGACTTTGCAATATGACAGCTGGCAAGGACCATCGCACCTACGATCTGGTTCTTGCAATTCTTAACGAAGAGATTGAACACGAATCGTGGTTTTCGGAGTTTTTAGGAGAAGGGCCGTCAGGCCACTTTATGAGACGAGGTGAAAGTTCACCTTTCGTATCAAAATTCCTAAGATAGAATTCATCTGTGATGAATTATAATCAGCCCGGCACTGTTTAACTGTTGTCCGGGCTGATTGTCTTATATAATATAGAGTAGGTTAAGGAATGACATAAAATGTTGATATACTTCAAGAGTTTAAATCCGGTTGTGCAAGCTCTCTTAGCTGGCGTATTTACCTGGCTCATAACCGCTGCTGGTGCTGCTGCTGTATTCGGTGCAAAAGAGGTAAGCAAAAAACTCCTCGATTGTATGCTCGGTTTCGCCGCTGGCGTTATGATAGCGGCCAGCTACTGGTCTTTGCTTGCGCCATCGATAGAGATGTCCGAACATCTTTCCGTTCCATCGTGGTTTCCCGCTGCCTTCGGCTTTATGCTCGGTGGAATTTTCCTCAGACTTATCGACAGAATCCTTCCGCACCTACATCTCGGATTTCCGTCCGAACAAGCGGAGGGTATCAAAACCTCTTGGCGTCGAAGCACGCTGCTCGTACTTGCGATTACATTACACAACATTCCCGAAGGCCTCGCTATAGGAGTAGCTTTCGGAGCGTCAGCTGCCGGCTTACCATCTGCGACACTTGCAGGTGCTATTGCCCTTACTATCGGCATAGGCATACAAAATTTTCCCGAAGGTTTCGCTGTCTCCGTTCCGCTACGCAGAGAAGGGCTATCACGACTGAAGAGTTTCTGGTTTGGTCAGCTTTCCGCTATCGTCGAACCGATTTCCGCTGTCATAGGTGCTGCTGCTGTTATATTCGCCCGACCGCTCCTGCCATACGCACTCGCATTCGCTGCCGGTGCTATGATTTTCGTGGTTGTTGAAGAGCTTATCCCCGAATCGCAACGTAGCGGCAATACCGATAGCGTAACCCTTGGCACGATGATAGGCTTTATGGTAATGATGATTTTGGATGTCGCTTTTGGTTGATTGTATATGAAAGGCAAAAAATTTTACATAGAGACTCTTGGCTGCCAGATGAACAAACTCGATAGCGAGCTTATTGCAGGCATGCTTGCTAATATGGGCTATTCGGCAACCGACTATGCCGATGATGCAGACCTTGCCATCATTAATACCTGCTCTGTCCGTCAACACGCTGAACTTAAAGCGCTCAGCAAGCTCGGCCATTTGCATCATTTGAGACGGAAACACGGCAAACCATCGACAATCGCAATCATTGGCTGTTTCGCACAGAGGAGCCCCGAATATATCCGTAAACACGCCAGCTATGTCGATATAATCTGTGGCCCCGCTGACCTTGACCGATTACCCCAGCTTATCGAAGACGCCCGAAACGAAAAAAAGCAAATAGCTGTCAGCGATTTCCGTGCTATTCGTTCAGGCAGACAAAAATATCCCGAGAGGCTCGAATCGCTCGATACCAATCGTATTGTAAATAAAAATCAGCGACAGGCTTTTGTCCGTGTTCAGCGTGGCTGCGATAAATTTTGTTCCTATTGTGTTGTGCCTTATGTGCGTGGTCCCGAACAATCACGCCCGCCCGAAAAAATTATCGATGAAATCCGAAAGCTCGACAATGTAGGCTGTCGCGAAATAACTCTGCTTGGTCAAACGGTAAATTCTTATCATTGTGTTGAAAATGGTAAAACGGTAACTCTCGCTGACCTTTTGTATCGTGTACATAATAATTGCTCTGTTCCCCGTATTCGATTTGTTACCTCATATCCCGCTGACTTTTCAACGGAAATTCTCGAAGCGATGGCTAAGCTCGAACGCATTTGCCCATATCTACACATTCCTGCTCAGCATGGCTCAAATCGCATACTTAAACTGATGAATCGAAAATATTCCGTCGAGCAGTATATCGAGTTGATAGACACCGCACGAAAAATCGTCCCGAATATCAGTATCGCCGGCGATTTCATCGTTGGCTTTCCCGACGAAACCGATGACGACCATCAATGCTCGCTTGAGCTCATTAAACGAATACGATACAAAAATTGTTTCATCTTCAAATATTCCGTTCGCCCGGGAACGTTAGCGGAAAAGAAGTTTAGCGACAATATACCCGACGAGATAAAAACCAAACGGTTCATCGAGCTTCAAGAGCTTCAGGACAAAATCGCACTCGAAGACAACCGCAACCTCATAGGCCAAACGCTTGATGTCCTCGTCGAAGGCATATCGAAGAAGAGTAAAACCAACCCGTCGCCCGATGGCAAAGTTCAGCTATCAGCCAGAACAACCGATGACAAAATAGCTGTTTTCGATGGAACGGAAGACCTCATCGGGCAAATAGTGCCGGTCAGAATTTTTGATGTTTCTTCTTTGACTCTTTTCGCTGATACGGTATAAATAATTTAGCTTAGCAGGGAACTACTATGAATCTCGAAAAAGACAATCAGTCGGACATAATAACCGAGGGCGATTACCGCAGATTAAAACGTAGAAAGATAGATGTCGTTCGGGGAATAATATTGGTACTGACATCGGCAATTGCTCTCATTTTATTTATGATGTGGTATAAATCGTGGCCCCAACGTGTAGATTGCTATCGCACTT
The DNA here is from genome assembly GCA_015486815.1 of Phycisphaerae bacterium. Lineage (GTDB taxonomy): Bacteria > Planctomycetota > Phycisphaerae > JAAYCJ01 > JAAYCJ01 > S014-18. Next base: position 3,130 of record WFQY01000515.1, read on the forward strand.
CCGTTCGTTTAGCCTCTGCGTTAAATAATTATTACAAAGAATATCATCAACTACCTCCTATCCTTTCGGTGCTCAATGTCAGACCCGGCAGATACAATTTGTCTCATTATGAATATCGTTTTGTCGGCTTCGGTGCTGACAAACTTCGCGATGGTACTATAATTGCTTATTGTAGACAGCCTCACAAAAGTTTATTCCATATCCATACAGCTTGGCGGCATATATTAGTATTTCTCAAGGGCAAAATAGTTGTCCAATGGGTTACCGAAGATGAGTTTCAAAAGATAATGAAATCGCAACCACCGACTAATGCTCCGTCTCCCTATTAGTTTTCATCTTTCTTATTTTCTTTATCATAATTCCTCGGCCAGAATAGAAC
>WFQY01000516.1 GCA_015486815.1 Phycisphaerae bacterium
ATGTAGGGGCAGACCTATGTGTCTGCCCCAAAATTAGGGCGGACACGCAGGTCCGCCCCTACGGGTTTGCATTTTGCAGGAGTCTAACAAAACAAATCAAGGGAGGAAAAGTTATGGCGAGAATGGATAAATTAACGGTAAAGACTCAGCAGGCGATAGCTGATGCGCAGAGTATAGCTGCTCAGCGGAGTCATTCCGTATTGAGCGGTTTGCATCTGCTGGCTGCCCTGCTTAATGAAGGGCCACAGGGTTTGGCAGCTAATCTGATAACCAAAGTCGGTGCGAATGTTGACCAGATTCGCTCGGTGGTTGAAAGCGAACTTAACCGTCTTCCGACGGTGAGCGGTGCGACACCAAGTCCGGATAATGAATTTATGCAGATTTTGAATAAAGCTCAGCAGGAAGCGACTAATCTGAAAGATGCTTATGTTACTATCGAGCATCTATTGCTGGCGTTGGCTGACGAGAAGGGTACTGCAAAGGAGATTCTTTCTACTTTCGGAGTTACTCGTGATGCATTGCTGGCAGCTATGAAAGAGATTCGCGGTTCTCAGCCCGTTACCGATGAGAATGCGGAAGAGAAATTTAATGCGCTTGAAAGGTACGGGCGTGATTTGGTCGAGATGGCTGAGCAGGGTAAGCTTGATCCGGTTATCGGCAGAGATGATGAGATACGAAGATGTATGCAGGTGCTTTCGAGACGGACGAAGAATAATCCCGTTTTGATAGGTGAAGCTGGTGTCGGAAAGACAGCGATTGTCGAAGGACTTGCTCAGCGGATAGTCAACGGTGATGTGCCGGCGGGCTTGAAAGACAAACGAATTGTTGCTCTCGATATGGGTGCGTTGATTGCCGGTGCGAAATATCGCGGAGAATTCGAGGATAGACTCAAAGCTGTTATCCGTGAGGTTATTCAATCGGAGGGACAGATTATATTATTCATCGATGAGCTTCATACCGTTGTCGGAGCGGGCAAAGCGGAGGGCGCTGTCGATGCGGGTAATTTGCTTAAACCTGCGTTGGCTCGCGGTGAGCTGAGGTGTATCGGTGCGACTACGCTTGACGAGTATCGCAAAAATATAGAAAAGGATCCTGCACTCGAGCGAAGATTTCAGCCTATATATGTATCCGAGCCTTCGGTAGAAGATACCATAGCGATACTTCGCGGATTGAAGCCGCGTTATGAGGCACATCACGGCGTTCGGATTACCGACGGTGCGATCATATCAGCTGCCACTTTGTCGCATCGATATATTACCGATAGATTTTTACCTGACAAAGCAATTGACCTCATCGATGAGGCAGCTGCCAGATTGCGTATCGAGAATGATTCGATGCCAGCTGAGCTTGACGAACTTAGGCGTAAAATAATGCAGCTTGAGATAGAACGCGAGGCACTGAAAAAGGAATCGGATGCCGGTAGTAAGGAACGTCTGGAAAAGCTCGAACAGCAGCTTGCTGAGCTGAAGGAAAAAGATGCTCAGCTGACGGCACAATGGGAAAGCGAATCGCAGGTGCTTAACAGGATTCGCCAGATAAAAGAGCAGATAGACCAGACGCAAGTGGCACTTGAAAATGCTCAGCGAACGGGCAATCTGGAAGAAGCTGCCCGTTTGAAATATAGCACTTTGGTTGAGCTTGAAAAAGAGCTTGCTGATGCACAGGCTCAGCTTGAGGAGCGTCAAAAATCGGGTCAGTCTTTGATTAGCGAAGAAGTAACGGAGCAGGAAATAGCAGAGATCGTAGCGAAATGGACGGGAATCCCCGTAGCTCGACTGCTCGAAGGTGAAAAAGAAAAACTTATGCATATGGAAGAGCGATTGAAACAGCGGGTAGTCGGACAGGATGAGGCGGTGGCTGCTGTTTCCGATGCTGTTCGTCGAGCGAGAGCTGGACTCGGTGATTCGAGACGACCGATAGGTACGTTTCTGTTTCTCGGGCCTACCGGTGTTGGTAAAACCGAGCTTGCAAAGGCATTGGCGGAGTTTCTGTTTGATACGGAAGAAGCGATGGTACGAATCGATATGACCGAATTTATGGAGCAGCACTCGGTTGCAAGATTGATTGGTGCGCCGCCGGGATATGTGGGATATGAAGAAGGTGGCGTGTTGACCGAGGCGATTCATCGTCGGCCATATTCGGTAATATTGTTTGACGAAGTGGAAAAGGCACATCGGGATGTGTTTAATGTTCTGCTTCAGGTAATGGACGACGGTAGGCTTACCGACGGACAGGGTCGTACGGTGGATTTCAGAAATACGCTTATCATTATGACGAGCAATATCGCTTCGGATAAGATTTTTATGCTCGCTGAAGAGAAGGCTCAGGATTGGGAAATAGAAGCGCACGTTAAAGATATGCTCAAGCAGTATTTCCGTCCCGAGTTTTTGAATCGTCTTGATGAAGTGATAGTATTTCATCCGCTTCACAAAGAAGATTTGTTCAAGATTGTGGACATTCAGATTGGCTATCTTGCGCAACGATTGGCTGAGCGCAAAATCAATCTTGAGATAACCGATGCTGCTAAAGAGCTGTTGATAGAGCGTGGTTACGATGCAGCTTACGGTGCGAGGCCACTCAAGCGTGTAATCCAAAAGCATATAGAAAATGCTATCGCGAAAGATATATTAGCAGGTAAGTTCACTGATGGAGATACGATAGTTGTCGATGCGCAGAATGGAAGTTTTCACTTCGCTAAGAAGTGAAAACTTCCTCGTCGTTAATCATAAATTTTATTAGCCTTTGACTACTATAAACGGCGCAGCGGATTGACCTATTTGATAGTCTTGCCCTAAAACGTGAGCGGTTCCCGATATTGTCCCTGTCAGTTCCGCAGGATTGTTTAGGTCGTCGAGCTGTCCGTTGACGTTTATGGTTACATAAGCACCGGTAATAGAGCCGAGTAGTCCGGCGAGGCCACCCGTTGCTTGACCTTTATAAACAATTTCCACACTACCATCATCATTGACGATAGCCTTTTGCAAAGTCAATGTAGCGGTAACTGTAAGATTTGTGCCCGGTATTGGCAGATCAAATTCCGAGCCATCAAATTTAATTCCTTTGAGGTTGTCCGGAAGCACATTGTCGAGGTTGATATCGGTAATGTTTCCGTTGGTGTCAAAGGTGATAGATGTACCAGCTGGTCCTTGCCACGTTCCGGGTAGCGTTTGTTTTGCAAGTTCGTTTGTCTCCGGGTTGTTTGCTCCCGGTGCACCTATGCCTACACCACCACAACCGGTTAAAACAGACAGACTAATACCCAACAAAACAATACCAATTAACTTAGTTGAAAACATAGCGA
>WFQY01000517.1 GCA_015486815.1 Phycisphaerae bacterium
ACCCGGACCAAAAGCCTGAAGCCTGATCCAACCATTGTCTGCCTGAGTTGGTGTTGTTGCAGATCCAAATGGAATATCGTTTGCCGTAACAATATTACCTGGGCTGTCACCGACAATTTCCTTGTCAATTACATCTATACTCTGATTAGTAAAATCTAAAACAAGCGTAATAAGATGCGTCTCACCTACGGTAAAATAACCTGGAGTACCGACTTTCTGATTATTGACCCTAATCACGTTACAAGTATTCCTTACGTCATGCTGGACAAAGACATAGTCAGTATAACCACTACTGGTAGGATGATCTAATCGCAGCATTCCGTTAGAGCCATCAACGTTCTGTCTAACCAGATACGAAATGGTATATCCATCTTGGAAATGAAGATTGTCTTGGGAAAGTGGTCGAGTTATCATACCCCAAGAAGAGCTCAAGCCACCGATTGAACTCTGAGAACCAGACAATACAGTACTATTTTGAACCTGACAACCATTATCACCACCAGTCCAGTATTCCTGACCCGACAGGTAACCAATCGAATACGTCGGCGGCTCGAAGTCGATGACCATCTCCGCAGCTAATCCCGAAGATGCCGCTAATCCTATAATCAATACAAACACAACCAAATTTTTCATTTCTACTCTCAACATTTTTTTAGTTCCTTTTCTTAAAAGTTTTATCGATTTACATAAAATACATAAACTGAAGAATTACACAAAAATTCTCCGTAGAACATTATGAAATTTAGAAAATTTCACTCGTCAGAGTTTTCCGCATACTGCCACTTGCCATTTTCTCATTATTTACTCCTTTCCAATCGCACACCGCATTATTGTTATTTACTCAAACTGGCCGATTCCTCTGTAGAATGAAACGTAAGTCCTTGTCATTGCGAGTTCCGACGAAGTTGGAACGTGGCAATCTAAAACGTGTTGTACTATGTGATTGCTTTCCGCCGTTTGGTGGACTCGCACTGACATTTATGCGCCTTTTTATTTTTTGTTGTTTTCAAACGTCAATTTACACTCTGCTTTTTTACCAAAACAACGCAATCGAGAAAAATCGCATTGGACTCGCCCGCTTCACCTTTTGGAAAAGCAGGACCTGTAAACTTCATCCTTGCCCAAATATCAAACTTGGCTTTCGGATTTCGGGCATCAAATGCGTCGTTGATATTTAATTTTATCAACCAGCTCCAGAAAAAATACATATAGCTGTCTGATGTTATCGATGAACATCCAAGCTTATACCAGTGATATCCCGGCCCAGGCACGTCTTTTGCCGTGATAATTCCCCTATACGGATAAGATTGATCTGACGGTGAATATATGCCCCATGCCAACGGGAAATGATATTTTTTCAGACAGTGATTTGCACCACCTTTATTAGGAAAAGTCAAACAACAAGCTTTACCGCTAAGGGCATTCTCATCTTTTACTATCGTTACGATGTTAAGCCATCTCAAAGTATCATCAGCTGTATAATAAAAAACAGAATCAATCGGAACATTTGCAAACTTATCGGGCGGTATAATGGATTTTATAGATATGGGCGTTGCATATTTCGTTAGTTCCTTTTCCATTCTCGCCAGTGAGTCTTTAAGCATAGACCCTTGTAGCCGTCGGTTTGCTTCTTCTGTCCATGTCTGCCTGATGCAATCTATCGTTTTTTTGATGTCAAATGGAAAATTCTTCATCGATTTATGTTTGCGATACCATTCCACCATAAGAGATTTTCTTCTGATGCAGATAGCTCTATGCATTGAGAGAAATGCAAAACGCCAGCGGGCAAGCAGTGTTTCATCTCCACGCAGAACACTTTTGCCCTGTTCGAATATCTTCTGACACGACTGCAATGTCGCGCAGTTGAGAAAGGTGAATGCCCGTACGGATGGATTCATTCCGATAAATGCGTGTTTTGCGTTTTGTGAATTACGGAGGCATTGTCTGTATTTTCTAAACAATATCCCCGCACGCCCATAATAGCCATCCGTAAACTTTTTGGCGAGTTCGTCAAACGGTAAATTCACATTTTCCATATATTTTGCTAACATCCAGATTTTGTAATCCCTCGCATCGGCAATGATAGGATTCCCAAGCTGACAGAAAATATATTTGACATTATGTTCCTTAAACAACTTTAGATCATTTGCGTAGGTATCAGCGCTTGGAAATGGCAGCCCCTGTGCAGCGGTAACAAATGTAGTAGCGTAATCCCATACCCGCAGATTGGGCGCTATCTGCGACCATTTTTTCAGCTTTTTGTAAAATTGTGAGTTTCGCTCCGAGGTTATCGGTTCTGCGGCATTACTGAGAGTATCGCAAAGTGTTATTATAACATTACTGACAGGTTTGATTGTTTTAGGTGGTTTCTCCGTATATTCGTATGCAAATGTATTGAGATAAATAT
>WFQY01000518.1 GCA_015486815.1 Phycisphaerae bacterium
GATTTTTTCGGATAAGTTAAATGGATATTTCTCTCGTAACCGAAAACACAACACAGACGCAGAAGATAGCAGCTGAGTTTGCAAAGAAAATTTCCCTGCCTGCTATCTTTGCACTTAAAGGTAATCTTGGCGCAGGCAAGACGCAGTTTGTCAAGGGACTTGGTGAGGGTTTGGGCATCGATAAGCGGAGTATCTGCTCTGCGAGCTTTATCGTGATAGCGGAATATGGCGATTCGCCTGCGTTGATTCATATTGATGCATATCGTCTTGACAATCCGCAGGAACTTATCGATATTGGCTGGGACGATCTGCTTGAGCGAAAAGATGTAATAATAGCTGTCGAATGGGCGGACAAGGTCAAATCGCTTCTGCCGACCGACCGCATCGATGTCGAAATCGCTATAGTCGATGAGAACAAAAGACGAATCAATATTACATCGCATACTCGGAATACGGAGATTGCCTATATATAATCATCGGGCTCATCGAGCTCTTCTATGTTGTCGAAATCTTCGATTTGTTCGAACTCGCTTTCGGATAGATTTTTTCTCTTTGCTCTGCGTTGACGGACAACGCGTACCGCTCCGGTAATGCACAATGCACCCGCTAATACGATACCGCCAAGCAGAATGTAAGGCAGTGTTATCGTCATCGTCAGCATAAGGATAATCATAGCAGCTACTATCAGAATTCGCCCGTTGATAAGTACTCTGGGCTTAAGGCAATTCGGGCAGCGAAGCAGCTGACCGTCTTCGATACACTCGTCAGCCTGAAATGTCTGTCCGCAATTCGGACAAAAATACGTGTCCATAGGATTTTTACTCGGTTTTGATGATTTTGTTGACAGCTACCGCTATCAAAGTAAACTTAAAGCAATTCTTCGATAAGGTCAATAGGTAGTTTTATGTTAGAAAATTTATCGGTATTAGATTATTCGACAGTCGCACTGTGCGCAGCGTTGGTCGGAATATCCAAAACAGGAATTCCCGGAATGGGGATTTTGGTTGTTCCGCTGTTGGCTTCGGTCGTGCCCGCTAAGACATCGGTCGGACTATTGCTGCCTATGCTCATCTTTGCTGACATATTTGCTGTAACCTATTACCGCAGAAGTGCGGTCTGGTCGCATCTGGTAAAGTTATTGCCGGCAGCTGTCGTTGGTGTTGTCATCGGATATTTTCTTCTCGACAGGATAAATAGCGCTCAGCTAAAACCGATTATCGGGATAATTGTTTTGACGCTGTTAGGGATAAACTATTGGCGTAATCGCGGCTTAAAGGAACAGGACATACCGAGACAGTGGTGGTTCGCTGCTGTTATGGGCTTACTCGCTGGTGTTACGACGATGCTCGCAAACGCAGCGGGCCCGATTATGATTATATATCTGCTAGCGATGAGGCTGCCCAAACAGGAATTCATCGGTACGGGTGCATGGTATTTTTTTCTTATCAACTGGTTCAAAGTACCGTTCAGTGCAAATTTGGGATTGATAAATGCTGAGACACTTAAGATTAATCTCTTTTGCTTTCCGATTATAGCAGCTGGCGCAATCGCGGGTATTTTTGTTCTCAAGCGAATTCCGCAAAAGTTCTTCAACAACTTGATTCAGATACTCGCTGGTCTTGCAGCCTGCAGATTAATTTTCTCATAACACAAACCGAACTGTCCGATAAGTATGATATGAAAACAAACGGACAAAAAATCATCATGATATATATATTATTTGTGTTAGCATCTATCAGTCCGAAAAGTGGAGTATTCGCACAGAAAATATCCGCAGAACCATCTTTTTCCTTTTTCAACAACCACTCGGTAGTCATACGCACATTCTCCACCAGAATTCTGACAATAGGAGGTATCAACAGGAGAATACTCCGGAATATGATAAGAAGCGGATTTATGGAAATAACATCTACCGATTCCTTTGAAACCGCTGCTAAGAAATTATTTACGCCCGAAGATATTATCGGGTTCAAATTCAATAGTTATAACGCTGATATGCTTGATACGAACACTGCAATAGCAGAGGAGCTGCTCAGGCTGTTTTATGCAGCAGGATTTAATCCGAAGCAGATGATATTTATCGGCGCCGAACCACAGGATCCGAATCTGCCTAAGACGAGAGCTGTAAAGTTTGGCTGGGGGGAAATTAGGGATTTCGGTTCGGGTAAAGACCGATTTGCGAAAGTCCTTTATGAAGTAACCGCGATAGTTAACGTCGGAACGATAATGGCTGACCCGATTGGCGCAATCAACGGCTGTATGAAAAATGTTACGTTCGGATTTATCAAACATCCCGCAAGATATTACAAAAACGGATATCTGCCATACATTGTTGATATCTATAGCTTACCTGAGATACGAAACAAAATCCGTATCAATATATTAAGCGGAATCCGCATATTGCTTCGCAGGGAACATTTTAATTCTTCAAATGCGATATTAAATTACAGGAGCTTATTTTTTAGCAGAGATATAGTAGCGATAGACGCTACTGGTTTTGAAGTCTTAGTGCGAATGCGTAGGAAAAAGAGACTGCCTAAGCTACTTGCTGGCAGAGATTTTCCGCCCTACCTTATAGCTGCTTTTCAAAGAAATATCGGTTTATATCATCCTGATCAGGTTGATCTAAAGCTAATAAACGTAAACTGAATCGCATACCGAATTGAATCTCAACGGTGTGCGAGAATATTTTCTGGCAACAGTTTTGACCGTCGGTTAAATCAGACTTGTTCTGACATTCTTAAGTGCGAAGCCTGCCGTCGGTAAATGTCATAACAAGGAAATTTGCATTGAAATAGTGGTTTTATGTTCGTTCGGGACATTCTAACATTCTTAAGAATGTTAGAATGAGAATTGCGGAATATGAGCGAGAAGCGCAATATTCGGACGTTTTGAGAATTTTGGGATTTCGGACAGACGAGTTGCTATGTCGCTTCGATACATTTTTTCGCCTTCAGCGAAAAAATACTTAGCGACCGGGGTTTCCGTGCGTTGAGTGATCCCGTCGGTCCCAACGGGATGCCTTCGGTAGAACGTATCGAAACGCC
>WFQY01000519.1 GCA_015486815.1 Phycisphaerae bacterium
GCGTCAGCTCATTTTTCATTTTTAATTGTTTATTTCGTATTTTTAATTTCAGAGGGCAACGCCTCCGACTTCTTCTTTTGCCAACCGCCTATGTTCCGCATCAGCTTCTTCCAATCATCAATTCCTCTCTCTTCTCTCTTCTCTCCTCTCTCTTCTTTCCTCGCTCTTCTCTCCTCTCTCTTCTCTCCTCTCTCTTCTCTCCTCGCTCTTCTCTCCTCGCTCTTCTCTCTTCATCTTCTTCAATCCACAATCAACAATCCGCAATCAACAATCTCTTCTATCTTCCCATACATTGTGAACTTTTTCAACCAATTCACTCAATTTATTCTCTTTTATCGACTGACGGATATCGTTCATTAACTTCTGGAAAAACGAAACATTATGAATGCTCAATAAAATAGGCCCGAGCATCTCACCGACTAAAAACAGATGCCTTACATACGCACGCGAAAATTTCCTGCAACAATAACAGCTACAATTCGCATCTATAGGCCCGAAATCGAATTTATACTGCTCATTTCGCAATTTCACAGGCCCCGACGATGTAAACGCATATCCGTTTCGCCCGTTTCGAGTAGGAAGAACGCAATCGAACATATCTATACCCGAAGCTACCGAATCGACAATATCAATAGGCATACCAACTCCCATCAGATATCTTGGCTTATCCGCCGGCAGTTTCGGCGCAAATTCATCCACTATCTTTTTCCTCAGTTCCGCACTTTCTCCCACAGACAGCCCACCTAAAGCATAACCCGGAAAATCCAACGCCACAAGCTCCTGTACGCAAATATCCCTCAACTCGGTAAACAAAGAACCCTGCACTATACCGAACAACCATTGCTCATCTCTTTCGTGAACTTCCTTACAGATTTTCGCCCATCGTATCGTTCGCTCGACAGCTTCTTTCGCCTTCTCAAAATCCACAGGCCAAGGCGGACACTCATCAAACGCCATTATGATATCAGCTCCCAATCGATTTTGTATACGCGTTACTTCCGCAGGCTCAAGCCTTATCACCTGCCCGTCAATATGAGAACTGAAACTCACACCCTCATCATCTATCTTCCTAAGCTGAGCCAGCGAAAATACCTGAAATCCACCGCTATCAGTCAGAATCGAACCGTCCCAGCCGGTAAATTTATGCAAACCGCCCGCCTGTTCTATTACATCTACCCCCGGACGTAATATAAGATGATAAGTATTACCCAAAATAATCTCACTACCCGTCTGTTTCAGTAAATCAGGAACTATCCCCTTTACCGTCCCCCTCGTACCGACAGGCATAAAAGCAGGCGTACGGAATTCACCGTGCGCAGTCCTCACCACACCCGTTCTGCCGTTACTATTCGAATCCGTATGTAAAATCTCAAATTCCATTTTACCCGAAACATAATTGGCGGCTGATGCGATACAACACCAGACCGCCAATTAATACATCCAAATCACAATTCTCGTTTAATCAAACTGACCTATTTTATATACTGTTTTTGGATAACTCGTTATTTACCAATAATTATACACAAGCTGTCATTCCCGCGGAAGCGGGAATCCATACTCTAACCGACCAAATGGATTCCGCATCTCCACTACGTTCCGTGCGGTCCCAACGGGATGCCTTCGGTAAATGACTCGCGGGGCAAATATTTTTGCGCCAAATCGGTCAGTTTGAGTCGTTTAATCTTTGTCTTTCTTCAGCTCCGTTCCCTTTTCTTCCGAAGCAATAGCTTCAAATGCCCCTTTCAACCCAACCACCTGCTCTATAACGGAAAACGGTACAATCGCATCACACTTAAACGAACTACCCGATACCGTTATGGTCTTTCCTATCAACGCAGTAGTAATAGGCGGAATCTTAGGCGTCTCGTCAGTGTCAGCCTTTTTACCCTCCGACTCAAACTTCATCACAATATTCATTACTCCCGAAACAAAGCTACCAACATCCAGATAAAATTCTCCTATCCGCTTTTTGGGCAGCAGGTTAGCTATCTGAACCACTTTGGGAGAAGATTCTATCGCATCAGCAGAACTCTTAGCAGCTACGATAAACTTCTTCAACGCTTCGTCATTACCACCCATCTGCATAACAACCATTTTGGCATCTACCGGAACAAACTTCACCTTGAAAACGGACGAACCGAGTATCAGACTAACTGCCTTTTTCGCTTCCTCCGCTTTAGGGTCAGCCTTTCCTATCGCATTGAATATACTACTCATATCAATTACAAGCTCGTCAACAGGCAAGCCCGATACCATCTCGACGTTCTTCTTATACTTATACGAAAGCTGCTGCTTCTTACCCGGCACCGTCATCTCACCCATTATCCCGTAAAGCTGACTTAGAGTATCGAGATATTGCTTTGCATCTTTGGTCTTCTGAACTATTTGCACAAACACCGCCGGTGCATCTTTGGAAGGTTTCTCAAGCGATACCCTAAAAGCTGTCGATTTAACCGTCTCCGCCGATTTTTTAGCTAATGCGAGATATTTCTGAACCTTTTCGGGGTCTTTGATAAGTATCGAATTCGCACGTATCATCGCCTCCTGAAACTTCGTTACCTTTCCTTCCCATTTCAGCCCCCCTGCCATCGCAAAATCACCGCCAGGAATACCATCTATCAAAGGCTTATTGGTAGGCTTTTGCAATTTCAAGAGATTTGCCATCTCCTGACCGGGCTTAAATCCGAGAAGTCCCCCTACTCTAATCATATCAGGCTTAAGACTCACACCAATATCAAGATTATTCAACTCATCTAACAAACCGACAACGGCATTTACCATCGAACCCAATGCCTGCATCTGCTGCATCTGTTGTGCATCTATTCCGCCAGGCTGAGCCTGATTACCTCCCTGACCCTGCTGCATCATCGGATTCATACCGCCCATCATTCCCATCGCACTGAACATCATAAGAAACGGCTTGACTACGGTAACCAACGCAGGCAGGTTTACATGAACAAAAAACTGAGAACTATCGCTAAGCTTTTGAGCATCACTATCTATCACATCCGCAAGGCTCTGCTTGCTGGAAACCACAGCGTTTACTATCATCTCCGTCGGTCCGATTATCACAAACGAACCTTTCTTCGCAAAATAGCATTCTCCAAGCGAATCACTCTTACCCTTCATTATTCCCGGTGTCTCGGTTACCTGACCGTTAAGAGAAGCTGCAAATTGCTCATACTGCTTAACCAAAAGAACAGTAGCAACAGGCTGATCTCCGTAAAGTTGCTTATTCATTATTATAATCGCCATCGGGCTTGACATATCGACAAGCTTACCCATACCCAATTTGCGTACCAGACGTTTCTGCAGATTAGGAGGCTCTACCGACAGCTTAGCCGCATAATCATCTATCGTTTTACTGAACACGGAAAGATTTTTTATTAC
>WFQY01000520.1 GCA_015486815.1 Phycisphaerae bacterium
GTTTATATCAGCGCCCGCCACCAGCTTAACACCTTCTTCAGGCTTATGAGCAAAACCAGCGAGACTACCTCGACCACCCGCTCCGATTACTCCTATGCGTAATTCTTTTGCCATATCTTGTTCCTTCGAATGTAATTCTTATAAAAATAGCGATTGTATATTGTTTACTCCGAAAAGTAAAGCCCAAGATTCTCACTAAAAATCGTCGCCCTGCGATAATCAAATCCGTCAAGCCCCGCAAGCGACCATACAATCTCCGGTATCTTCCCCAGATTAATCCCCTTCAACGCTGATATTCTTAGCACACGCCAACCCGCAGGCAGAAAATCCGTATCGTCAAAATCCCCCTTATCCGTTTTATTTACAAGCACAAGTATTTTATCCGTACGATTTGCAATCTCTAAAAATTCGCTGATAAATTTCCTGCCCCCCTCAATATCCGTAGCATCGAGGACGATAAAAATAATATCAGCTTGACGAATCTGCTGACGTGTATGATTTTCGCTCTGCCCTTTAAAAATATCATCCGATTTTCCCAGACCAGCTGTATCGACAAGCTCCGCTGGAATATCACCAAGCTGAACATCGGCACAGACATAATCTCGAGTCGTACCGGGAAAGTCCGCCACCAGCGAATGTTCAACCCTACCGAGCGCATTCACCAACGTACTCTTGCCAGCATTCGGCGGCCCCGTTATCACTATCTTCACTCCTTCAATCAATGCCCTTACCGCAGGCCAATATTCAAACGCATCCTTAATCGTTTTTTTATCCCGACTACCCACCAGAGACGATAACCCCCTCTCCGCCTGATACAATAAGAACTTCCCAGCCAAAGGCGTCTTTACCTTCGGCAATAACCGATACGCCTCTTTGGCAACAACATTATCAAGCCCATATACCCTATCGATAAGCTCATACGAATCGACCAATTCCGCACCCGCACCTTCAAGGCAACTGATAATCCGCTGAAGTATTCGCACACCACCGTGAGCGGTTATTTCATAAACAACTTCTTCGACAGGCAATTTGACGATAAGCACCTGATCGATAATTTCACCGCTTTCGCCTATGAAATCTCCAAGCTGAATTTTCCCGACCTCAGCCGATAACTTTTCGGAAAAAAATTTCTGTAATATTCCGCCAGCTTCGCTGCCAGCAAGCTGAACCACCCCGATTGCACTTTTCCCGAAACCACTCGCACACGCCACCACTACCGTAGATTCGCTAATCATCTGCTTGAACCTTCCACTTCTCGTAAGCAAGCTCAATCCCCATAATCAGCAGATCAGGAACAACCGCATCGGCAAAATCGCAATGCGTTCGAATTATATTCGCATCACCACCGGTAAGAATAAGTTCAGGCCATCTGCCAAGCTTCGTCGCAAACCGCTCAACAATCTCACGCAACGCACCGACAGCTCCGAAAATCACCCCCGCATTCATCGCCCCTTTGGTATCTCTGCCCGGACATTCCACCGCCGACTCCAACTGCACCTCGGGCAATGCAGACGTATTTTCCGCCAACGACACAAGCGATATCCTCAAGCCCGGCAAAATCGCACCACCCAAAAACACCCCTTTATCATTTACGCAATCGATAGTTATCGCTGTCCCGAACGATGCCACCGCTACCGCTCCGTCAATCCTATCATAAGCCATCGCCGCCGACACCACTCTGTCCGTCCCGACCGTCTTTTTGTCTTTAAGGTCAAGCTCAATAGGCAACGGAATGTCCCTACCGATAACCGCCGGCGTAATATCAAGTGCAAGCTCCGCCCTATCGCATAGCTTACGAAAAATATTTTCAACAACCGAACAAACAACAATAGGCAAATTTTCGCCAATGGTAAATTTGTTATAAATTTCCGGCAGAGAGTCCGCTATCTTTTCGCTATCCTGCGAAGGCAGCTGAACCTTGTTCAATACCTTACTATCTTCGACTACTGCAAACCGCGTATTACTATTGCCTATATCAATAGCGAATATTTTCATCTCAATTTTCTCCGGTAGAAATATCTTCCGTAAGATTTTCCGTGATATTTTCCTCAACATCTTCAACAAGCTGCTTGCTTTCCTGCACCATCTGCCAAGCAAGCTCCATCAACTCCGCCACCCCACGACCGGTAACCGCAGATATCGGATGTACCTGCTTACCTATTTTCTCGCGAAATTCTTCAAGCCGACCTTCCGCACCGGTAAGATCCATCTTGTTAGCCACGATAATCTCAGGCTTATTCGCGAGCACATCGGAATATTCCGTCAATTCATTCCGTATTATCTCATACGCTTCCGCCGGCTCAGGCCCCTCCATCGGCATAATATCTATCAAATGCAACAATACTCGTGTCCGCTCTATATGTTTGAGAAACTCATCACCTAACCCCGCACCTTTACTCGCACCTTCGATTATCCCCGGCAAATCAGCTATGACAAACCTTCGGTGTCGAGATAGCTCGACAATTCCCAACACAGGGTTAAGCGTAGTAAACGGATAGTCAGCTATCTTAGGCCTCGCAGACGAAACGCGAGCAACAAGAGTCGATTTACCCGCATTAGGCAACCCCACCAAACCAACGTCAGCTATCAGTTTAAGTTCCAGCTTCAACGTCCGTTCCTGCCCCGGCTGACCGGGTTCAGCATAACGCGGTGTCTGCTGAGTAGAACTCGCAAAATGCTTATTTCCCCTACCGCCACGTCCGCCAGCTGCTACACATACACGTTGACCATCCTCGGTAAGATCCTTAAGCAGCAAACCGGTATCCTTATCATAAACAAGCGTACCCAACGGCACCCTGACAATCTTATCTTCGCCACTTCGACCGGTCATATTCTTACCCCGGCCAGGCCTGCCATTCTCCGCTCGCCAATGATGATGACCCGCAAAATCCATCAGCGTGTCAACATCGGTACTCGCCTGAAGATACACACTACCACCGTCGCCACCATCACCACCATCGGGACCACCACGAGGAATAAACTTCTCGCGTCGAAAGCTAACGCAGCCAGCTCCACCGTCTCCACCTTTTACATATATCTCTGCTTCATCTACAAACATATCTTGAACTCTCGATAATATTCCGTACATTATTATATACGCATAAAAGATATCGGAGTATATAAAAC
>WFQY01000521.1 GCA_015486815.1 Phycisphaerae bacterium
GTCAAGGCGATTTCCTCTCACTTTTGATAATGAGAATAATATAATACTGAGAATTAAGGATTAATTTGATGATTTGTGGCTACCTATTACTGTTTTGACAAATCCTTATCTTCAATCATTTGGTAGAGTCGAGATAAACTACTATTGGAACGTCTAAGTTAATGGAAACGGAAGAGCTAATAGAACTTTCTAATGAAGCGAAACAATTATTAAAAGCTGCGACAAATAGAGAAGTGTTGAAAATTACATATATGGGAGGCAAAATGATACAAGCCGGCGGACAGCAATTCGGGAGAGGAAAAGACCGTGAAGCTACGAAATGGAAAAGTGCTCTTAAAGAACTCGTTGAACAGAAATTAGTTGCAGAACGTGGCTATAAAGATGAAGTGTTTGAGTTGACGTATAAAGGTTGGGCAATTGCAGATAAGCTATAACAGATGCTACAGATATGGCAAATAGAACTCCCCAAATAGACCTGAAGTGAGTTTCTATACCAAAGTTGTTTTCATTTTCGAAAGATGTAACGGTCAGCAAGTTGAAATGTGCCCCAAAGTGTGCCCCCTATATGCAGGTCGCGATGCGCGCATCAGCATGACACTGGCAGTCAACTGGCATAACGCTGGCCATAGGGGTGCTGAAAGCGCTGTTTTCGCAAATGAAAGGGTAAAAAGAAAGGTCACAGCTCGTCTTCCTAAACCGTAGGTCGCAGGTTCGAATCCTGCCAGGCGCGATTTTCTAATCTCCACAATTCACGAATTTATACATTTCCACGAAATAGCTGAGACAGCACGCGAGAAATTGCGCAGGTTTACCCCCCGCTCCTGCTTAGCGGGGTATCCTTTGAGGGAACTTATGAAAAATCCAAATCGTAAACTTAATCGCAGCCTGCTTTATCGTTTGGCGTATTACCTGTAATCGTATCGCCGAAGATATCCATATCACCCCAACAATATATACCGCCACCCTCGGATGCTTGATTATTGGTAATCGTACAATCGGTAATAGTCGAATCACGCCCGGCAATTCCACCACCTTCACCATTAGTCGCTTTATTGCCTGTGACTTCACATCCCGCTATTATCGTATCGGTTAGGTTTACTCCACCTGAATGACTATTCTCAGAAGTATTGTTTTTGATTGTACAGTTGTATATTTCTGCGTGATAAGCGATTATACCACCGCCATAATCGTTTATCGCTTTATTGCCTTCGATAGAGCAGTTTCTTATTATTCCGCTGTCAGCACTTATCGCTCCACCGCCTTGAGCAGCGGTATTATTTTTAATTGTACAGCCTGATGCCGTTCCGCCATAATTTGTTATTACGATTGCGCCACCCCATAAATCTGCGGTGTTATTTTCGAACGTGCTATCGCCTACTTGTCCGCCTTGAGTCAATTCGACAGCACCGCCACTGTCGCCTGAATTGCCTGTAAATGTCGAATCCACAATAGATGAATTTTCACCGATACAGGCAGCTCCACCGTAAGAGTGTGATTGGTTATTTGTAAACGTACAGTTGTGCATAATGCAACCACCTTTGATATCTACCGCACCACCGTCACTTTCCGTAGCTGAATTTGATTCGAATTGACAGTTTGTAACATTCACTTTACCCCATATCCGCATTGCACCACCATTTTTTGCGTCATTGTTGGTGAAGGTGCATTGCGATATTTCGGCATACGTAGTTGCATTTCTGCCGTCATAGGCTATCGCATGGGAATGATTGCCTGTAAATGTGCAATTTTCGATTGTCAGACCTTTTCCTATATCACCGTCAAAAGTGCATCCGCCATTATTATTGGTAAAAGTGCTGTTTGTAAGGGTGACAGTGGAAACATACGGAATGGAGATAGCACTATTGTTACTGTCGAATGTACAGCTATCAATTTCTACGGATATGCTGTTAGTATTGGTCTGTTTGATGTATATAGCATCGGAACAATTTTTGAATTTTGTATCGATGATGTTTATTGATACACCGGGATCATCAACCGAATCAATCCAGATAACTCCGCCTTGCTCCTCAGCTTTGCAATTTTCAAAGCAGCAGTGCGATATATCAAGAGATGTCCTCGCACGGCTTATGGGAACTACAATATGTGGACTACTCATCGCGAATACACCACCACAATTGGCGGGAAAGCTCCCTTCGGCATAGCCATTTTTTATTGTGAGCTTTTCAAGTTTGATAGTATTGGGTAAATAGTCATCCTCAGTGAGTCCTAAAATTGCCAGCCGATGCGGATTACCCTCGGAACCGCCAAGATCGATAATAGTACTATCACAGCCTTGCCCCCGAATTGTCAGATCCTTATTTTCGAAGTCCAGCTCACGATTGCCATTGCCGCTATAAGTGCCAGCTGAGAGTTCGATAATATCATTATAGGTAGCAGCGTCTATCGCATCCTGAATTGTCGCGTAATCATTCGGTACTCTCAATGTTCGTGGCGGATCGGAAGCTAATACAACTCTTAATGTACAACTATTATCCGGTACTGCAAATTTGATAATCGGATCATATAACATTTTACTAAGGGCATTACCTTCCCAATGATGAAATACGAAACCGTCAGCAGGCTTTACCTGAGCGATAATATTTTCGTTATGAAAATAGCCATCTTTCGTAGGAAACAGGATTACCTGCCCTGCACCCTTGGGAAGAACCTCTACATTGATTTTCCACGGGCCGACCCGATTTGTTGTTCCCGAACCATCCCAGTTATCGCCCTCGCCTTCCGGAACGAAATGAGCGGTTATCAATTTCGATGCATTTATCTCTTCTTCAACTTGCTCGCCCCTTTTGGCCGTCCCACGTCCCCACGAACAAAGATTTTGTATGGTAAATCCCCCTGTTTCATACCCCTCTTCGGGTTCGCCCGTTACCGTTACTTTCTTATAGTGATCGCCTTCGGTAGTCCAGTAAAAGTTTGTGCCACTTATGCCTGACGGTTCCCACGAAATATCACCTAAATTTGCGGGCTCTTTATCGAACTCAAGCCGAGCTAACAATACCGCACTTTTGTCTATCAGATTGTGTGTATATTTGAAGGTAATCGGATCGACAATCTCAAATGTAAAATTCAGATCGACCGACTGCCCTTTTCGAAGCTCAGCTCCGAAATGCCCATGGTGATAATCGCCACAGAGTTTGAAATAATCTTTATATGAAATCGAAGGTCCTACGACTTTATAGAATTTCATACCAAATTCGGGTTTGGCATAGACCTCTACACTGACAGGATGTATGGTTATAGTTGGCAGATGCGGGTTGATATCAAAGTTAAATTCTGATATGGGACCCCACTTATGATCAAGATATTGCGCACCTGCTGTCACGGAAGCTGACAGGTCATATCCTGCATCTACCGTACCGATATTGCCAGCACTTAGCCCCGCGCCCAACTTTACCTTCATAAAAAATTCATAAACGACGGGGATATCTCCCAACATTATTATCCCAGCGGGTTCGGGAAAAGTTATTTCGCCAATGGTAACGTCTTTCTCCAGACGATCGGTTATTGCCTTTAGCTCTACTTCTGCATCGAGATTTATATCTACCGCTCCCGTCGCTGAGCACTTGAATTCTTTGACTTTGAAATCATCGACATCGAGCACGAAATCAAAGTCCGGATCAAATTTGAAACTGCCATCGGTGATTTTGATCGTTGCCTTGTCGCCAAGATCAAGTTCCTGGCCTGAAAATTTTAATGCGCCGTCTTCAAATGCAAATTTAGCGTTGCGCCTTTTGGCTGACTTGTTCTCGACGAGTTTGCCATCAGTCATTTTAAATTGTTGAGAGATTTCGATTTTTCCGTTTGAAATCAAATCGGTAAGAGCAGCGGGTGATGTCTCGAGTATAACCTTACCATCCTGTCGGGTTACCTTTTTTACTCTGACCAGCAGTCCACCATTTTTAGCTGATACGAGAATATGGCCTGGGTGAATTTCCGGTATATCCGAGCCACTGAGTTCGAGTTCGTTATTTTCGGTTGTGGATATTTCGATATTGCTATCGCTGGCAATGACTTTTGCCCGTTTCGATGTCTCAATATCCGACGTATTTATACCATTGCCACTTCCGTTACCTGAGCTGCCATTGGAGTTACTTCCGTTATTACTGTTATTGCTACTGTTATTTCCATTATCAGGCGGAAGTACATTTCCTCCACCGCCACAGCCCGGGATTACGATAATTCCGAAAAGAATGATAAGAGCAAAAATTGCGAAAACAATCCCTCTATGAACAGAAAAGCTCCTTTTATCCATTTTTCCGTCCCTCGATCTTAACAAGCCTGTATATAATTCATTCAGAATTATTATACCAAAATTTCATATTAAATTGTAGGGTTTTACACAAAAACAGAGGCGGTTGCGATGTTGTAAGTCATTAAAG
>WFQY01000522.1 GCA_015486815.1 Phycisphaerae bacterium
GTATAAAGCAATCGAAATCTCTCATCACAGGACGATATATTTTTATATTTCCGTAATAATCGGCGGATACCTTTATTATTATCCGGTGCATCGAAAAACTCATTCGCTTGTTGCGAATATCGCCCGTAATATCTTTTGCAATATTCGTTAATCGCATCCGTCATCGCAGGTGGATTACACAAACTTGCCTTCGCCAGCAGCCAAAGGTTCAGGGAATTTATCCACCACGAATCCATATCAATATAAAAGCTGCTCACACCCTTAAGTCCAAGCTCGTCCACTGTTACATCGACAATCCACTTTGCATAATCAGGGTTGACAGCAACCATTCCCTGTCGGGCGTAATTGTCAGCACAGACATAATCGCCGCGATAGCCTACCATATTGTTTTTGTTAATCCACTCTGCCCACTTTTTGCGACCCTCATCGGGGCCACCAACAAAAATTATCATCTTCTCATCGCCAGGCAGGTCTTCGGGCGGAGGGGTATAAACAGCAGGGCCGCCATAGACAATATGCTCGACAAGGACCTCGGGGCATTTTTTATGTATCAGGTCAGCGGCATATCGTATCGCATTAAAAATCGCATAAGGATCTTTTCGGCATTTCTCACATTGGCAGAAATTTCCGCCGTCGCGAGGCCAAAGCCCGATTACATCCACTTCCGTATGATTTGCCAGATATTTAATCACATTTCCGGCATATTCTTTCACTGCGTCCCGGTTAGAATAGCAAAGCTGAGCGGGAATACGCATGCTTGCATTCTCATCAAGCCATTGTGGACGGGTTTTCGTGCTGTCTGGCAGTTCGTAATGATGTTTGCCTTCTGTCGGGTCTTCAAAATATCTTATCAAATATTTCGCGAGCTTTTCTTCTTTGGTTTTAGCTCCGGGTTCAACAATCTTTTGCAACGAATACCAATCGGGGTGTTTTGAAAAATACTTTTCGGGTGGCATGAAAAAATGAAGCGTATGGACATTTTGAAATAACATAATACCACGTTTTTTCACCGCAGGTATGACAACGTCTGCTACATCTTCCCATCGAACGATGTCGGTTGTCCATAAATCTTCACCATGCCCATAATTGCCGGGATGAGTGCTAAACGCATTGAAATGATTTTTCGCCATCCAATCGATAAATTGAGGAAAAACCTCACGATTACGTCTTATCATCGGCTCCAAATCGATCGCACGAATCTTCAACCGATGAGAAATCTCCCTTCGGCCAGCCTCTACCCGAAGGTGCTTTATCTTTGGGATAACCTGATGATCTTCGAATGGATATGTCCACAGACAACCGAATTCCTCAAGCAAACTATAAACACTACAAAGCACGGATTGTGGATTTTCGCCAGCGAAACGAATATATTTCGGGCTCACATCAATCACCGCAGAATCATATCTGCCGTGAGCGTCGTCGTTTAATGTCTTGTCTATCGTCAGCTCAAGAGGAATAAGATTCTTTGGGCGTTGTGAGGTGGTTACAGGCGCATTCGTTATTTTCTCAATGTATGTACGAAGCTCATCAGCAGCAAATTTTAACGTCTTATCCGTCGATGGTTTGGTGCGAACGAAACACAGGGATTGTCCATCTTTGCAGAGAGTAATTTTTGACATAACGTGTAACTCCTTTAGGCAAGGTCTATAATCCGGACACTTTGTACAAACTGCGGAAACAGTTTTTCCATTATCTGCGTCTGTGCATCTGTTCCCGTTGCGATTTCTTTTTCCCTTCTGCCAGCAAGTCTGCGGGTAAATTCTTCATAATCAACAACAATATCCGCACGAGCATCCGTTTTTTCGATATTGATAATGTCCCTGCGTTTGGTCAATCTGAAACGCTGATTGTCCATCTCAAATACAAACTCAAAATCGTTTGGAACACGTTTCATAAGCAGAGGAGACAAGGCATCTGTCAACTGCGGTATATCCGCACATCTTATCAGCAATTTACAGACACACGATTGCACTTTTACATTTTTATAGAGGTTCAGATATTCAAATAATTTGTTGTCTTTCGAAATTCTCAGGGAAATGGTCTTGTAGGGTTTGGCTTCACCCCACAGGTGCCATCGCTTTGCCCATTTGACAATGCCTCGCCACAAAGCAAGGGCTGACTCAAAATCATTGTAACAAATCTCCCGTACCGTATTATCAGCCATCCTGCTATAAGCGGTGATTTGTCCATGTTTTTCCGCAACGTAAAAAGCCTCTTCGTTTTCATCTGTTATCCAATGAAATGAATTTCGCCACCATAGTTTATTTCGGACAGCAGCAAGATATCTATTGCGATTATACGCTTCATAAACTTTTGCAACTCCCTCAAGGTCATTTGCCCGCTCAAACCTTCTGACTAAAATTCCCTCCTGCTTTTCGGGCAATTCAGCGATACTGTCAATCGGTACGCTAATCGACTCCATCGGTACATCGACCCATCCAACCGATTTATAAAATCCCAACACGCCTGAATAGATAAGCGAAATAACCGCGTTATTCGCCTTCATCCACTCGATTGACTTATTCAAACACATCGCACCGAAACCGCGTTTACGATAGTCGGGATCGGTACAAACATCTCCGATACTCAGTCCATGAACTACAATATCACCATAATACAGTTCACACGGATACATCCTGATATGCGAGACTATTTTACCGTCAGCTTCTACAACAATCGAATGTTCGGACTTAGCGTAGGGATAATTTCTGTATCTTGCCATTATCATTTCGGAGGGATGATATAAGGCTTTATCTACCAATTCATAAATCCCTTCAAAATCGTCAGCCCTTGCAAATCGCACCGTTGGCTTCGTTGATTTGTCCATATTTATCTCCTAACATATCCATCGTCGTGCAAATCTATTTTTTCCATGTGAAGCTGACGGAATAGCTTAATCAAATCCATAATTCCGCCAATAGTCAGCCACACAAGTATCGATATTCCGGCAATGAACATTATCCAGATGTATATATACCACCAATGAAACCATCCTTTGACCGTCGTTCCGTATCTCATATCATATATGGTAACAATCGCAAAACCCGCCAGTGCGGTAAAGACATATCCGAACAATAAAACATAAATTAACTTATCCGCAAAGGGGATTTGTTTAACCCATTGCCTGAATTTCAATTCCGGTTTGTCCGATTTCTGCTTTCGGTTTAGCATCTCATCGATGTCAAATTTCGGGTCTTTATCTAAGAGTGAAACAATTACAAACGCAAGTATAGCTGAGACCGAGGTGAAAAAGGCTGCTATCGTCCCGTTCAGGGGAAATCCGCCTATCGCGGTCTTGCATACGAGATATGTAACAGACAAAACGCCGCCTGTAATAAAGGCGGCCCATGCACCCTTGCTGGTTCCTCTCCTCCAATACAGCGCACTTAAAATCACAATACCTGCTCCGCTCGTGTATATTGCACCCGTTATAGCTTGAAACATGTGGATATTATCCGACTGCCTAAAGAGCATACTGAAAACGATTATGAAAACCGCAACAAATAAGACCGAAAGCCTCAATGCCCACAAATGTGCCTTTGGCGAAAGGGGTTTGCCTCTCAGGGGAACGATTACATCCTGAATCAATATACTTCCCCACGCGAGTAGATACGTATCGTGCGTGCTGATAAATGCAAACAAAACAACAGCTGCGAATGCCCCTATCATTCCAACGGGCAAGATATGCCTAGCAGCTGCCGGCACTATCATTTGGCTTCTTACCTGCTCATTTGATATATGCGAAACTGCCCTGGTTACCTGCTGAGCCTGTTGCGAAAAATCCGGATGATGCATTAAGACAAAGGCTGCCAACGGTAGCAATACCAACCCCAGACCCAGACCCAAGCCCTTGAACAGACTCATCACCTTCATCATCTTTGCTTCGTGCGCATCTCGGGTAGATGATATTTGCATCGTCGCAGGCGACCACGCTACGATCAGGTAAAACGAGAAGAAATATCCGACCATAAAAAACCAGATATTGAACTCACTTGTACCTTTAAAATGAAACGGATTTATAAGTGCCGATCCGTTCGATACCGATGAATATGCCTCCATAAACTGCTGCCAAGTGAACATTTTGTAAATAGCAATAACAATCGCGAACAGCATTATATTGACGAACACATTTTGGATGAAATCGGTAACGATAAGGGTTACCTGCCCGCCAGCGAAGCAAAAC
>WFQY01000523.1 GCA_015486815.1 Phycisphaerae bacterium
AAAATACATCGCACGATTCGGATATCACGGCTGGTCTGATATGTGGTTTTACGGAACTATCAAGACTAATGGCGTGCTTGAAGACGCGCATAAATTTGTTTTAGCTTTTGATGGTACTGCTGATGGACTTGAACGTCTGTTCAAAAAGAGCAAAAAGAAATTTGCCTGTGTTATCTTATGCCCTGCGGATACCAAACCGTTTACAAAAGAAAATTTTCAGTCCATCGTTGATATTGCTCATCGGCACGGTGCGATTGTAATTTTCGATGAAGTCAAGACGGGCTTTAGAACCTCACTCGGCGGAGCGCAGGAACTGCTCGGAGTTACTCCCGATTTGACAACATTGTCAAAGGGTATTGCAAATGGCTATCCGATATCAGCTCTCGCAGGTAAGGCGCGATATATGAAATACATGCCCAAAACGCCTAACTCCGGTACGTTTGCGAATTCCGGACTCGGAATGGCAGCTGCCCTTGCAACCATTACCGAAATGAAAGAAAAAAATGTTCCCACACATCTCAATAAAATGGGGCAGCGGTTTATCGACGGGCTAAACGAAATATGTGGACTATACAATATGGATAATGTCCTTGCGTTTGGCGACCCTGTTGCTTCTATGCCACGCCTTGCGTGGAAAGACGAAAAAGGAAATCCGGTCTGCAATGCAATCTATAATGAT
Source organism: Phycisphaerae bacterium (assembly GCA_015486815.1). Lineage (GTDB taxonomy): Bacteria > Planctomycetota > Phycisphaerae > JAAYCJ01 > JAAYCJ01 > S014-18. The sequence continues at coordinate 680 of WFQY01000523.1, forward strand.
GAGCAGAAATATTTCTTCTCGCAATGCTATCAATACGGATTGTTCTTTCATCCTTGGCACGTTGCATTTACTATGTATTCACATAAAAATAAGGATATTGACGAAGCACTTGATATATGTGATTTTGTGATGAAAAGGACCAGGCGCAAATTCAGAAAGTAAAAGATGGGCAGAAGTGAACAGATATATGATGTTGTTGTCGTTGGCGGTGGCATTGCAGGAGTTTGTGCTGCGATGTCATCTGCCCGATGCGGCGTAAAGGTTGCGCTCGTTCACGATAGGCCTCTGCTTGGTGGTAATGCTTCGGGCGAGCTTAAGATTCATATCGCAGGTGCAGACTGCTCGGGAAATGCTATCGCGAGATTTGTTCGCGAAAGTGGAATTATCGATGAAATCAGGATTGAAAATCTCCATAGAAACCCTGCGAATAGTCAGGATATATTAAGCGTTATTTTGCGAGAGTTTATCTGGGCGGAACCGAATATTACGCTATTTATGAATACTCACGTTCGTGATGTGCGAATGTCAGCGTCGGATAAAATCGAATCTATCGAAGCTGACCAATTGACTACCGAAAAAACATTCGTTTTCAAAGCAAAAATTTTCATTGATTGTACGGGTGATGGTTTCATTTCAGATCGTGCGGGCGCAAAGTTTCGTATCGGTCGGGAGGCTAAAGATGAATTCAACGAATCTCTCGCTCCCAAGCAAGCTGATAGTAAAACGCTGCCAAGTTGTGTCGAATTTTATCTTCAAGATATGGGCAAACCGACTCCGTTTCACCCGCCGAGTTGGGCATACAAATATAAATCCGATAAAGAACTGCCGTTCAGGGATATTTCCCGCCAGAGTTGGCAGTTTGGTGATTTTTGCGGGGGATTCTGGTGGCTTTCTGCCGGTGGAGATAAATCGACAATTGACGATAACGAAGAAATATATGAAGAATTACTTCGGGTATTAATGGGTATATTTGACCTGATGAAAAATGGCGGAGATTACGGAGCTGACAATTTTGCCATCGATTGGATTTCTCCTATTCCTGGCAAGCGTGAATCGCGAAGATGCCAAGGCGATTATTGGCTCACGCAGAATGATGTTTTGGAAGGAAAAATCTTTCCCGACGCTGTTGCTTATGGCGGCTGGCCTATTGACATTCATCCGCCCGAAGGTGTTTTCAGTAAAGAGCCACCGAATCTTGCAATCCCGTTGGCAAGGCCATATACCATTCCGCTGAGATGTTTGTATTCCGTTAATATCGACAATTTGATGTTCGCGGGTAGAAATGCGTCATACACACACATAGGTTTGGGGTCGTCGAGAGTGATGGCTACCTGTGGGTTCGTCGGACAGGCAGCAGGTGTTGCCGGTGCGTTAGCAGTCTTTAAAAATAAAACGCCCCGTGAAATTCGAGAGTCTCATATCGCTGAAGTTCAGCAGACTCTGATGCGTCAGGGTGTATATATTCCGTATTGCAAAAATGACGATAAATCAGACCTTGCCCAAATTGCAAAAGTTTCAGCTTCAAGTGAAAGCCCTCTCAACATTCGCGAAAATGAAAAAGAAAAAATAAAATTCGAATATCCGTTATTTCAGCTATTTCCCGTTTCCGACGGCAAATTAAAAAACGTCGAAATTTTCATAGATGCGAAAAGAAACAGTAAGTTCAAGGCCTCTCTTCGGTATGCAAAAGATATATGGGATTTTTCATCGGTTGATAATATTACTGTTGCTGATGCTATTGCGCAGGAAGATGGCAAGCAGTGGTTGACGTTTGGTTTTGATGCTAAAAATCTTTCTCGGGGATTTTATTGGATAAATGTCGAATCGCCCGATTCGGACGCAAGCTGGTTTATAAGTGATGAGGTTATCCCCGGGCTTGTTTGTGGGATTGGCAAACCTCCTGAATCTCGCATTCCCGAGCTTGCACCGAAATATAAGACAATGCGAGGAACGTTTATTTTTCGATTATCGCCGACATCCTATCCGTTTCCGCCTGACAATGTAATAAACGGAGTTGCTCGTTGCGAACAATGGACAAATTTTTGGCGTTCGAAACCTATTGAAAAAAGCTCTCCTGAATGGTTACAGCTATCGTGGAGTACACCTCAACGGATAGGCGAGATACACTTTGCATTTGACGGCCAATTCGATAGTAACATAATTTGGCCAGCACCACTGGGCGTGTTTGGCTGTGAAACATTACCAACTATTGTAAAACAATATGAGATTCAGATAAAGCAAGAGGGACAATGGAAAACGATTATATGCGAAACTGATAACTATAAACCAATGCACATACATAAATTCGAAACCATCGAGACGGATAATATGCGTATTTTGATACACAAAACCAATGGCGTTAAGGAAGCAAGAATTTTTGAAATCAGGGTGTATTAAACAGAGGAGAAACAAAAGTGATAAGATTAAGATTGTGTGGCTGTGGTACTTTCGTCAGGCGTGGCGTTATGCCTCAACTTCGTAAAATTGAAACAATCGAAATCGCAGGCGTATATGATGCAAACGCTAATAGCAGTAAGGATTTTGCTAATACATTCAACATTTCAAGGATTTATTCAACCTATGATGAAATGTTGAACGATAAGAGTGTCGATGCGGTGTATATATGCATTCCGAATGTCTTTCACAAAGACCACGCAATACAAGCTGCTGATGCGGGCAAACATATTTTCTGCGAGAAACCGATGGCTATGAATGCCGGTGAATGTAGGCAGATGGTAGAAGCTGTCGAAAAAAATAATGTCAAATTTGCGATCGGATTTTGCTATCCGTTGGCGGGACCTCAACAAAAGGCGAAGCAATTGATAGACGATGGTGCTATTGATGAAATATCACATATTCATATCTCATTTAATCTTGGCGGATATAATAAAGAGACAGCTGGCTGGCGATGTGATCCGAAATTCAGCGGTGGCGGACCTTTAATGGACTTAGCTCCGCACCTTATTCATCTTGCTTGCTTTTTTTATGACGATAAGGTCAAATCGGTGATGGCTTATGTAAATCCGAAAAAGAGCGAAACCGAAATCGAAATGGATGCGCGTATCTTGCTGGAGTTTTCGAACAACAAAATCGCAACAATTGATACATCGTTTATCAGGGGTAATATGCACCATTATGACATTGTCGGCAAAAAGGGGTTGATACACGCGTTTGAGACTATGTGCTGGCAGGTCGGCGGGACGATGCAGATAGAAAAAGATTTTAAGCGTTCGCCGGTAGAATTTGAGCCAATCGAGGGCATCGAGCGGGAATTTCGCATTTTTACCAACGCAATCGAGACCGACCGTCAGCCTTTCGCTACCGCTTACGATGGCTTACACATCCAAAGTGTTATTGATGCTATTTACGAATCAGATAAAACCGCCAGCAGGATAAACATAATCTATTGATATATTTACCATACAATAT
>WFQY01000524.1 GCA_015486815.1 Phycisphaerae bacterium
GCACCCGAACACGTACGATATCAAATCCTAAGCTGCGTATAAATATCTCCGCATTATCAATTCGCTTTAGCAGTTCAATATCGACAGCCTGTCCGTAAGGTAGCCTCGTTACCAGACACGGACCCGGCGGGGTATTCCAATTAGGCAGCCCGAAGTCTCGAGCGAGCTGTCTTATCTCTTTTTTGGTTAACCCCGCATCCCTTAACGGACATAAGATACCAAGCTCCGCAATCGCCCGATGCCCAGGGCGATAATCCGAATCATCGTCCGCATTCTCACCCGCTGATACAGCGTTAAAACCTCGCTCCGCTGCAAGCTGTTTCAAATATCCCATAACCGCTTTTTTGCAATGATAGCAACGCTGAGCTGTGTTCGCCATAAATTCGGAACTCTCAATCGCGGGGCTTTTGCAAATCATATGTTTTGCACCGATGACTTTCGCTATTTTCTCCGCTAAAGGTTTTTCTTCGGACGGATATATCGCCCCGACAGCTGTTACCGCAAGTACATTGTCAGCTCCGAGACTATCAATAGCTAACTTTAACAAAACGGAACTATCAACCCCGCCTGAAAATGCAATTACCACCCGACCGACTTCCGAGAAAATCTCTTTTACCCGTTTGCATTTTTCCCCGACAGCTGAAACATTCATACAGCTATACTCGAATAGTAGCGGGAGAACTTATGCTGTTATACGCAGGTATCTTGACTGTCGGCATATCCAGCATCGCTACATCGTAACCACTCAATGCGGGTTTACGATTGCGCAAAAACACTATCTCCCACAAATCAATATTATTCACCTTATATCTGAAATCTACTTGCAGATGTGCATTCTGAAGAAGCTCGTGCAGATTCAAATCACTACGCCAGCCTATCTTAATACATATCGGATTCAGCACTTTTTCTAACCACGCCATCAATCGGTAGCCCGATTGAAAATGATTTATCATCACGATCCTTGCATCGGGCTTAGCGACTCGTTTGATATGATTCAACAGCTTAACCGGATCGGATACCACCGTTACAACGTGGCTTATCAGTATATGATCGAAACTATTGTCCGCAAAAGGCATAAACATCGCATCCGCCAGTGCGAGCGAGGCATTTGTCAGGTTTCGCTCTTTGATCCGTTCCTGCGCCTTTTTCAGCATACCTTCCGATATGTCTATTCCCACCACCTTGCAATAGTCCGGATACGTCTCAAGCGAAACTCCCGTCCCTATTCCGATATCCAAAACATATTCGCCCGCTTTGATACCCATCCGCGAGATAGCATCTCTCTGACGTCTGCGAATCATATTGCCTAACAGCTCGTCATAGAAATACGATTGTATATTGTAAATTTTCCGTGTCGTATGTTCTTTCATACCCATAAAACCGTACCTCAAAAATAGATTAAAATTACATTCAGTTTATATCATCATTGGTATTCGAGCAAGTATTTTGTGGGAATTATTAACAATTACAAATTTCAAAGGCATACGAATATATCCTCTGACATCAGTAATGGTCGCTTCAATACGATCTACCGAAGGCATCTGCCAACGGCATTCCTTCGGAACCGTTGGGACCGACGGGATCACTCAGCGACCGATAGTTTCCTTCACACTTTTTTTCTTGACGAAAAGACGGCCTGATATTAGAGTTCGCTTAGGAAATAAAAAAAATTTTTATTTGAAAATTCTTGACCTGAAATATGGAACTTGTCAATCTATAATTTGTAATGTAAGGATGGGTTATTAAGGCGGTTGCTTTAATAGGAGAACAAATTATGACAATACAGGAAAACATAAATCAGCCGACTACGTTGATAAGCGGAGATAACCTTCACGACTTAAAACTAACTCAATTTGTAGCTGTTGCTATTCCCGAGAGTATGGAGCAATCGATGATGTTAAAATCAGATCTACAAGCGTATGAAATACCCGCGATTCTCGAGCAGGAGATAACGGAAATGGATGAGGTTCAACTTGGTGGTTCTCCCGTGCTCGTGCCCGAATGTAAATTCGAGCAGGCATCCGAAATCATCGGTATGATAGAATTGAACGCTATCGACGATGATGACGATGATTTCGACTTCGACGATGATGATTTTGACGATGACCTCGACGAGGAAGAAGATGAGGACGACGAAGACTGGGACGATGACGACGACAATTTTGATGATGAAGACGAAGATTTTGATCTTGATGATTTCGATGAATTCGACGAAGATGAAGATGAGGTATAAAGCTTAATGTCGGAACAGAACGAACAAAATTCTCCAGCGGAGAACATTCCGCAGGACGAACGGGACAGACGTTCGGGAACAGACCGCAGACAATCGGTCGTTGACCGTCGTAGCGGACTTGATCGCAGGCGTGCTCAGCGCAGGCAATCGGATCTGCCTGATTTAGAGGTGCGACGCGGTGCAGGCATCCGCCGATCCGAAGATCGACGAGCAGCGGAAGAAGGTGAAATGACCGATGAACAGCTCGAGTTTGTCCTTGCAATAAACGAATACAAGAGAGTCAACAATAAGACCTTTCCGACGTGGACGGAAGTTTTGGAAGTAATAAAAAAGCTTGGCTACCGAAAGGTAGAATAGAAAATCTCTTCTTCGAGTAACAAGGGAGGCACAACGATGGCTGTTGTTTGCACTTTGGCTAACGCCAGAAAATGGCGATGGATTATCTATATCGCACTTTCCGCTATCTTTTCCGTCTATTGCTATTACGATGGCTGGATTAGTGAAAAATATATAAACGACGCCAGCAATCTCTGGTTCAATCGCGTTGCTGCTGTCGTTCTCGCTATTACCTTCGTAGTTTTGATTATCGTATATTTTACAAAAATCGCTAAGACCAAAGTGCTCGCTGATGATAGCGGTATCAAGATCAACGATCAGCTTACAATAAAATGGGATGCCATTCAGCGTATAGATGATACATATATAGAAAAAGGGTTGGTTGACATTTACTATACTGATGAAGGCAAAGAAAAAAAGTGGACAGCGGACGATTATAAGATCACTCATTTCGACGAATTACTTGACGAGATAAGTGCACACCGCCCGGACATCTTACCGCCTGCGGAGTCGGAATAGAAAACAAGACAAGCTAAAAATTTCGTCCTCATATCATCAAATGCAGGAATGTCGATCAGATGACATTAAGGCTGGCTTATATTAAAGTTATTTATCCATATAAAAAGAAAGCACCAGGTGCCACTCGGCTTGCCCAGTGCTTTCC
>WFQY01000525.1 GCA_015486815.1 Phycisphaerae bacterium
ATTTCATCTGATGGGGGTTGTCTTTGCGATACATCCGTGTCTCCAAGTGCAAGGGTTTCAAGCTATTCTGTCAATTCCCCGTCCACTTGAGACAGTATAAACAGAACGTATCTCTCTGTCAATACATAAGTTGAGATTTATTCAGCAAACACTAATATATAGTGGTTTTCTTTAGTAAAATTTCCCAGCCTCAAAAAAATTCCCAAAATTTGAAAAAGAAATTCGCTTGACAGAATTGCTTGCAGTTTGTAAACTATATATTGTGTAGATGACGCTATTTGATAAAAAGGGTTCTGCGTCAATGGGCAAAAACAGGATAAATAATGGTTTTAAACCTACACTAAATTTAGGATTAAAGACGGAACAGGCTAAGCTCGCTCTGGTTCGTTATATAAGCGACCTTAACCTTAGGCCCGGTGATAAACTACCATCTCAAGAGACTATTCGAGCGGAACTCGGATTGGGAAATGCAACTATAACCCGTGCCCTTAACGAGCTCAAACAAGACGGGGTGTTGGCAACCAAACGCAGAATAGGCACCTATGTGCTCGATTCCAACGCAGACGGACATCCCGCAAGAATAATCGGAATAGGAGCATTTCAATCGGGAGATCCCGGTGTCGGTCCTTTCTATTCCTGCCTTTTGCATCATATGCTTACACATCTTACGGAATCCAACTGTCAGGCAATAATATTTCACTGCAGGCCTACTTACGGGAAATGGGGTATTGAGCTTGATTATTTTCCGGGACTTAAACGAAATGTAGAACAAAAGCGATTGGACGGTATTATCTTGATGGCAGATATATCGAGCAGGGCGTGGAGCTGGCTTGAGGAAAGACAGATGTATCCGGTATTTGTCGGTGCCAATAAGGGTATATCTTCGGGCGTAATGATTGACTATAGGCAATCGGTTCGCGAAGCTATTCGGATATTATTCTCGAATGGCGTTAATAGGCCGGCTGTCATTATGTACAAGGGACTAACGAGTGCGTCGGTCAAATCCGAATTTATAAAACTTACCGGAAATCGGAGAGGGTTTAATCCGAGAAAATTCTATTTTGCGGAGACACAAGCGAAGGGCACACCTCCAAAAGTAATCGAGAAAATATATTCACTGCCAAAAAATGAGCGTCCTGACGGGTTGGCGATATTGGACGATCAGCTTGCAAATGAGATCATAACAGAAATTACCAGACGCAGGCTTGCAGGCGATGACTATCTGCCGAAATTTGTCGTTCAGACAAATAAGCAGATACCAATTGCATTTCCTATCGAGCCTATAGCTAAACTTGAAGTCGATGTGGATGTGTTAGCATCTAATGTGGTAGCTTTTTTGATAGATAAGTTAAGGAATAGGCAGAGTGTTCGCAAAATCATCTGGATTTCACCTGCGGTTCGTTTAGCTACCGAAGCGAAGGACATAGACATAAATAGAGCGGAGCAAATAGTTGTCGGTTAATTTTAGTTATAAGTGGAGATATATGATATGGAACGATTGAAATCATTTACACTTATTGAGCTTTTGGTTGTGGTTGCGATAATAGCGGTGTTGTTGGCGATACTTTTGCCTGCTTTAAACGAGGCGAGGGAATCAGCTAAGCGTACTGTTTGTGCGAGCAGGTTGCGACAAATAGGCATTGGTATGCTTATGTACGCTAACCAAAACAACGGGAACTTCGTTACACATCAAAACACTTTACCTTATCTGATTTATGACGCTTACAGTCATGGTCCGTTTGGCATCGGTGCATATCAAAAAGAAAATTGCCTACCAAATGAAAAGAAACTGCGATATTGCCCCAATGAAGATTACAAAAGCATTTCTGGCTGGCGTGCAGGATATTGCCCTCGTCCATTTGCGAATTATGGCTATAAGGGGCTTGGCTGGAATACGGATATGCATTCTTTCAAACCGCTTAAGATTAATCAACTGGTTGATCCGACACGAACGATAGCTTACGCTGACAATATTTTCAAGGTAGATTTTCCTCATATAGGCGGCTGGAATACACTGTTTGCCGATGGGCATTGCGAGTGGATTTTCTCTACGTCTGCTATCGATGAGGACAGGATTATTTATCCGCCTTTTGTTTATCCTAACGAGTATCGATGGACGTTTTCGAGAATGGAGCGGATAAAGAATAATCCCGAACCTATTCCCTATTAGCAGTAATTCATTTACAGGAGTAATTGATGAAAAAAAATGTTTTAATGTCGGTGGTTGTATTGTTGGCGATTTTGTCGCAAGCAGGATTTGCAAGTTCTAACGGTAAATTGAATTTTACGAATTCCGGTTTATATGGCGGATGGAATGAATATTTTGTGGATCCGAATACTCCGTTCGATTTTTTGATAGTTCAATGTTGGGTGAGTTCACATAATGCAAGCTGGCATGGTAAGGGAAAGTCAAAAGCAAGCTGGAACGATTGGCTTGGCAGGGCATATAAAAACGGTAAAAAAGTAATAATGGATCTTAACCCCATTGTTACTAAAAATAAAAAAGGAATATCATTACAAGGTGCTTATCATCATTCCGGCAAAGTAGCTGCAAAAGAATTTGAAAAAATAATCGATTCGTTTTTGTCTAAGATCGATTTGGAAAAGCTTTATGCTATTACTCTTGCGGAAGAAAATGTTTATTGGTCGGGGCAAGCGAAATTGCTGAATGAATTATATAGCCACATAAAGCAAAAATATCCTAAGCTTAGGATATTTCAATGGTACACTCCCGGTGCAGCCGTGGCGGGCTTCGGATGGCCTAATTTAAAGGCAGATGGCTGGGTAATAGATGAATATTTTTTGGATAATCCGAGATTTGAATATTTTGTCAGAGGCTATGTGCTTAAAAAGTTGCCGTTGATAAGTGTTGTTTGGGCAGGTCCCGATTGCAAAGATGTGCCATATAAGGAAAGGCGTTTTTGGTCGCAATACAGAATCTGCCGAAAATATAATATACCAGCTTCATATTTTGTGTGGACGGGAAAGGGTAATATCTGGGGCTGGTCTGAAAATCCACCTACAAAGACAAAGCAAGTATTCGAGCTGTGCAAATATGCAGCTAAATTAGCGAAAGAATGTTCCGCTCGATGTCAAGATTGGGATTTTGTTACGTATAAACCGCCTATTATTGCTCTTTGCTGCGATACGAGCGGTAAACCCATCGCAAGTTATCGGGAAATTTTTAACAGGAAAGGCGGTGTTAGATTTCTCAAAGATGCAAAAATCTCGGGTTTTGCTAATCTGTATTGGAATGGCTCTCCCTTGAAACTTTACTCGTTATCGAAAGGCAGAGTGTCTTCCGAGCTAAGCTATACATTTAAATCACCATTTAAGCTCAAGGCATTGCAAATTTCACTGAAAGGAAGAGTCAAGAAAGAACTCAAGGGTTTTATTACGATTTCGATATTTGATATCGATGAGAACAAGATTGCACAATTTTCGCTAACGAATGGCGAAATAAACCAAATCGTCCCCGTTACAGAAATTAGAGATAATAAGTTTGTAATCAAAATTACGCTTAGCGGACAGGCAAGTGGGTCTAAACAAATGCCTGCGGAAATAGATGAGTTTGGGGTAATAGGTCAGGTAACGCTGCCGAAAGACAAAGCAATTAAACTTATTCCTGACGCTTTGGGCAATGTCGAATATTCGGATGATTTCGGGAGTCTGTCGATTATCCATACAGCAGTAATCAAAAACCGCAAAGCACTGATAGTTAGACGAGGCTTGTTCCGATTGTCAGGTACAAAAGGATATACCAACCGTGCCGAAATTGTTCAGAAATTTGTTTGCGATAAGCCTGTTGAGCTCGCATATATAATGTGTAAAGGAACCGCTGACCCCGCTCATTATACTTCTTCTTTCGGTATAGGCATATCGCTTGATGGTAGAAATGTAATCAAGAAAATCACAAGCAAAAGTGAAAAAGACAAAAAACTTATCATTAAACTCAAAGACGTTTTATCGCAAAAAGCTGTTAAGCAATTTTATATTCATCTTTATCTTACGGTTGGGTGTGGCGTAAAGACAAACCCCGCATGCGGATTAAGCGGATATTCCTTGAAAGGAATAATTAAAAATTGATTGACATCTACCGAGAGGGTTTTATTCTATTACGAAAACCAATAGTGTTGCAATAAGGAATTACGTGATGAGCAGCAGTAAATCGCGGGCGGTAGATGTTTTTGCGGAGATAGCAGCTGGTAAGAGCGATTCCAATCGGGGGAGATTAATAGAGCCTAAGCCAATCGAACTGCCTGAAATAACACTGGCGTTTGGCAAACACAATCCTGATGCTGTTTTTAGTCCTGCGGATAGGATCGATACGAAAGAAAAACTATACGCTGAACTCGAATGTCAGCGAAAGAAATATGCAAAGTTTATGCGGAATCTCGCTCCTAAACCAAAACCAACGCGAAATAGAATGTATTTGAGGAAATTCGATTGGCGAATAGAGGACGAAAAAGACAAGGGTGATTTTCAACGAGTTTTGGCAGGTAGGGGTAGATGGGAAAAGGTTACAATTCCGCATTTCGGGCCGCCGATCGGAAAAGCAGTAACATATTATCGAACGAAATTTAATATTACCCAGTCAATGCTGAATAAATGGGCGTTGTTTATACATTTTAGGGGCGTGGATTATAAAGCGAATGTATTTATCAATGGCTGTTGTCTCGGTTCGCATACGGGATTTTTTGCGCCGTTTGAATTCGACTTTACCGATGTTGCCAAAGCAGGTGAAAATATTTTACTCGTCAAAGTGGAAAATGATGTTATATGTATGGGAAATCACAGCTGGGATGATAGTTCGGATAGGCTTGGTGGAGATAAGATTTACGCTGCTACTGGGCCAGGGTATGATGAGCCTGAGATTGGTTGGCATCATTGTCCGCCGGGAATGGGAATATATCAGGATGTGTATATCGAAGCAAAAAGTCCTGTTCATATCCACGATATTTTTGTGCGTCCGCTGCTCGAAGAAAAGCGAGCTGAAGCGTGGATAGAAGTATATAACCGCCAACCAAGCCCGAAAGAGATTAAGCTAAATCTTTCATTGTTTGGTCGAAATTTTAAGCAGACGATTTTCGAAAATAGGACATTCAAGGTCAAGCCAGCAGGGGCAGGGATAAATTACTATCGTCTTTCGTTCGAACTTTCAAAAATAAAGATATGGGATTTGCAAACACCTTGGCTGTATCAGCTTCAGGTCGATGTAGTTAATGATAATGGTAAGGTAGCGGATTCATCCGCTCGGCATTTCGGTATGCGTTCGTTCAAGATGGATGAGCAAAATAAGCCCAAAGGCAGAATATATCTTAACGGTAGGCAGATTCGTTTGTGCGGTGCCAACACGATGGGACATATGCAGCAATGTGTAATTAAGAAAGATTGGAATCAGCTAAGGGACGATATTTTATTGGCTAAGATTTGCAATATGAATTTTTTCAGACTGACTCAACGGCCCGTTCAGCCTGAGATTTACGATTACTGCGATATGCTCGGTATGATGACGCAGAGCGACTTGCCTCTGTTCGGTGTGCTTCGTAGGAATTTGTTTTGCGAAGCTGTCAGACAAGCCCAAGAAATGGAGCGATTGGTTCGTTCGCATCCGTGTAATGTTATGGTAACCTACATCAATGAACCGTTTCCTGCGAATGATTCCCATGTAAACCTCCATCGTCATCTCACCCGGCGGGAATTGGAGATGTTTTTTGAATCTGCTAATCAAGCGGTTCGTCTCGCCAATCCCGACAGAGTTATAAAACCTGTTGACGGAGATTACTATCCGCCTGCACCGGGCCTACCTGACAATCATTGTTATTGCTGTTGGTATAATGGCCACGGTGTTGATGTGGGAAAATTGCACAAGGGCTATTGGCAGAAGGTCAAGCCTGGCTGGTTTTATGGCTGTGGCGAATTTGGAACAGAAGGACTTGATTTTGCTGATATAATGAAAAGATATTATCCGAAACATTGGCTACCTAAAAGCAAAGCCGAAGAGAAAAGTTGGACGCCTCATTTGATACCAAAAGCACAGACGGGAAATTTTCATTATATGTGGTTCGACTCAGCTGATAGTCTTGAAGAGTGGAGCAAGCTCAGTCAAGCTCATCAGAGCTGGGCGACGCGGATAATGACCGAGGCATTTCGACGCGATAGCAGAATGGTCAGCTTTGCGATTCATCTGTTTATAGATGCGTTTCCCTCCGGCTGGATGAAAGCGATTATGGACTTTAAGCGTAATCCTAAACCTGCATATTTCGCATATCGTGATGCACTCACTCCGATAATGATAAGTTTACGAAGCGATAGATTTCGTTTTTTTGCGGGCGAACAAGCTGAGATTGAACTATGGGTATGCAACGATTTGGGTACTAACGAAAAGCTGAATCTGCATTATCAGATTGAACTCGATGGTGAAACTATTCGGGCAAACAAAACGAAAATCGACATTCCTCGGTTTACGAGTAAATTTGCAGGTAAATTGAGATTCGAAACTCCTGATGTTGACAAGCGAAACACGGTTATCATACGGGCAGGGGTTATAGACGAAACCGGTAGAACCGTTTATGACAATGCTGTTGTTTTGGAAGTGTTTCCTAAAAAAGACACGCGAGTTAAAAAGCCAACTCGCATCGTCGCATTGGGCAGCAAAGCGAAGAAACTTGTAACACAACTTGGCGCAAATTGCGTTCGTAGTAATAAATTTGAATCTAACGATTGTATGTTGATAAGTGATTATTCCGAATTCGAGAGCAACCGTAAGCAAATAATACACGCGGTAAAAACCGGAGCAATGGCAGTCTTTTTAGAACTGCCGGAAGGGCGGTTCAAAATAGCGGATACGACAATAAATGTTCAAAAGTGTGGAATGAATCCGGTGCATTTTGTTTCGCGTAAAACCGGTCATCCGATGGTCGATGATTTCCAAGCTGACGATTTTAAGTTTTGGTATGATGAATCTTCGGAGATGGTAACACCTATACTCGAAACGACATTCATAGCTGACGGTTTCGTTCCTATTCTGACGAGCGGAAACGGCAAATGGGGGGAGGCACTTTGGCATCGGGTATTGGCAGCGGGCGAGAAAAAATTTGGCGATGGTATGATTCGTACTTGCCAAGTAAAACTTACTGACAGGATATTGACAAATCCACCGGCATACATATTTGCAAAAAGGCTTATTAATGCGGAATAAGCGGATATTCATTGAAAGAAACAAATAAAAAGTAATTGACATATATCGGAAGGGTTTTATTCTGTTAAGAAATGTTATAGCAGCAAAAGGTTAATAAAATGAAACATAATACTGTTCGTTGGGAATTTCCGTTACCGAGGACGCATACGGGAATTATGCTTGGCAATGCTACGACGGGGCTGTTAATTTGGGGAGAAGGTTCGGAGCTGAAGATTACCGTCGGTCGAGCGGACCTGTGGGATCATCGGGGCGGAATGGAATGGACAGAAAGACAAAATTATTATGACTTGAAAAAAAATCTGGAAGCGGGCGATTTCGAAGCTATTAAAGAAATGTTCGCTCCGAAAGAAACTCGTATCGCTGAACATCCCAACTGCAATCGTCCGTCGATAACGCCGCTCGGTCGGCTTGATCTCTCGCTTGGCGATGGTGCGGAATTAAAGGAAGGAAAATTAGACATTCCAACCGGTTTGGCGGAGGTAGTTTATACAAAAGGTAGCTCGGAGCGGAAAATCGGTTTTCGCATTGCGATGGAAGAGCAGATATTTACCATTGAGCTGCCTTCGAATGAAAATGTAGAAATCAAGCCCATCCCTTCTTGGACGATAAATCCCGATTTATTCAAAAGGCTTTTGTTCGAGCCACCGACATTTTTGGAACAAGAAAATATCAACGGCTGGTTGCAGAAATCTCCGAACGACCCTGCTGTTGCTCTCGCATATCGCAGAAATGACAACACTGTGTTTGTTACGATTGCGAGGACGGATGATATTGATGTGCTTCGAGAATCGCTGGCGGTAGCTGTCGAAAAAGGCAAACAAGCAATCGAGCAGGAAAATATCCGATGGTGGAAACGATTTTGGGATAAAGTACCGCAGATAAAAATTCCTAACGAGAAGTTATATTTTCTTTACCATTACGGGCTTTACAAATTTGCTTGTTTTACCAGTCCGACGGGAGTGCCTGCAACGCTTCAGGGTCCTTGGATAGAAGAATATGACCTTCCGCCTTGGTCGAGCGATTATCATTTTAATATAAATGTGCAGATGTGTTATTGGCCTGCGTATAAAGCGAATTGCCTCGAGCATCTCAGACCTATGTTTGAGATGGTTTGGTCTTGGCGGGATAAACTTCGTGCTAACGCTAAAGCATTTTTGGGCATAGATGACGGATTTATATTGCCTCACGCTGTCGATGACCAAGGAACGTGTATGGGCGGGTTTTGGACGGGCACCGTCGATCAGGGTTGTGCTGCGTGGATAGGACAGATGATGTTTTCGTATTACAAATATACGGGCGATGTCGATTTTCTGCGCGATATAGCGTATCCGTTTATGAAAGGTGCGTTGCGGGTCTATGAAGCGATGCTGGAAAAGCGAGATGATGAATATTATCTGCCTGTAAGTGTATCGCCTGAATATCGAGGCTCGCAGCTTGATGCGTGGGGTGCTAATGCGAGTTTTCAATTGTCAGCTATTCATCGGCTGTGCGAAGACCTACTCGAAGCGTCTGATATTTTGGGGCAAAAGCCTGCTGATATTTGGCTTGAACTATCACGGAAATTGCCAAAAGCGACACTTATAGGCGAAGCTAATGAAAAGCGAATAGCTTTGTGGGAAGGCACCGATTTGGAAGAATCGCATCGGCATCATTCGTACTTAGCTGGCATTTGTCCGTTTGATACGATCGATATATATTCGGAGCAATGGATAGATATTATTGAGAATACGATAAGCCACTGGATAAAAATGGGAATGGGTTTATGGTCGGGCTGGTGTATTCCGTGGGCATCGATGATACATTCACGATTGAACAATGGCGAGATGGCGGAGCTGCTATTGGAAATATGGGAAAGAGTATTTACGAACGAGGGATATGGCACGCTTCACGATTGTATGTTTCCCGGTTTTTCTCTTATGGGCGCCCCTGCTATTCTCAAAAAATCAAATTGGACAGAGCGGATGCAAATGGACGCTGCTATGGGGGCGGTAACAGCGATTCAGGATATGCTTATGCACACTCGGCGTGGGGTGGTTTATATATTTGCGGGTGTGCCTAAGAGATGGAAAGATGTTGCATTTACCGATATGCCGACAGAAGGCGGATTTCTGGTAAGTTCGGAAAAAGAAAACGGACAAATCCTATCGGTATCGATAAAAGCAACGCGAGACGGACAATTGAAGCTCGGCAATCCGTGGCCAAATCAGCAAGTGGAGATTTCTTTTTCGGACGGACGCAAAGAAATGTCGAATGCCGATGTGTTAGCAATCGAACTTAAAGGCAATGAACAATGTACGATTAAGCGAAAGGGAGAATAAATCGGGCAGAAAGCCGGTTTTATTAAATGCCTATAACGTGATTTTGTAAAAGGAGACAACAAATGTCGGGCTTGATGCTAAACGAAGACAATTCTCATTTCTTTACGTCTCGTGACGCGGATAAGATGACAATCGAAGGACTTAAGGAACTCGTCGATCATTACGCTTCTGTTCAGATGAAAGAGATTTTATTTTGTCCAAATGCGATGCGTGTCAATTTTAGACCCACTAACCCGTATTGGCAGCCAATATGGGCGGGTTATGATCCTGACGGCCCTGACTCTCAGCCACTGTTCAAAGGTGTGGAGACAGACAATGCGGTAAATAAGCCACGCAGATGGGTGCACAACGCTTGGCTTTTAGATCAAAAGGGGATCAATCCTTATGAAGTATGGATATCATATACTCGCGAAAAAGAGATCTCGCCTTGGATTAGTATGCGGATGAATGATATTCACGGGGTGCATAATCCCGACTCGTTTATGCACTCGGATTTTTGGCGAACTCATCCGGAATATAGGCGTGTACCTTATCGCAAGATGATAGGTTGGCCCGACGCTGCTCTTGATTATGGTCATCGGGAAGTTAGGGAATATAGTTTAGCGTTAATAAGAGAATATCTCGATCGTTATGATATCGACGGATTAGAGCTTGACTGGATGCGGTTTGGCTATCATTTTCGTCCCGGAGCTGAAGAACAGGGCAGAAAATTACTCACCGAATTTATGCAGCAGGTAAGGGATTATGCGGAGAAAATATCCGCTAAGCGTGGCAGAAAGATTAAGATAGGTGTGCGAGTACCATCTCGGCCGATGACAGCGAGGTATCTCGGAATGGACGCTATCGAGTGGACAAAACGAAAACTTGTAGATGTTATCGTAATTACGCCATTCTGGGCGACAATGGAAACCGATATGCCAATCGAGCTTTGGCGGGAATTGATAAGCGATGAGAATATAATTCTTGCGGGCGGATTGGAAATTCTCATTCGCCCGTTTCCCGAAGCAGGCGTTGAGCTTTATCCGGAAGCGGGTTGGGTGTTTCACAATACGGTAGAAACAGTTCGGGGAGCTGCTGTATCGCTTCTGTATCGCGGAGTTGACAGGATTTACCTGTTCAACTATATGGATTCGGAAACAACGATGCCTGATAAAGACGATTATCAGGCGGCGTTGAATCAGGCGGGTGAGCTCGATAGTGCTTGTTCTTATCCGCGCAGACACGTAATAACTTATGCTGATACACATCCTCCGGGTCAGCCTACCCCATGTGCACTTCCTGCAAAGTGCGATAAAGACAGGTTAGCTGAGTTTGGAATACACATAGGACCAAAACCGACATCGGGCACATCGCAGGTGATATTCGGGCTTGGCAGAGATGGAAATCTCGAAGCGGAAAAATTAAATGCTTGGATTAACGGTAGTAAATGCGATTTGTCAGACACGCCCGATATTCCGTTTCATCCGACAGTCCACAAAGCTGTTGCGTTTAGCGTGCCTAACGATGCACTTAACGACGGCTATAATGTGATAGAATCGCTCGGCGAAACGGATGAATATTATGAGATATTGTGGGCGGAGATTCGAATCGAGCCGCAAAGATGATGTGTTTAGATGATACATTGATTCAATCGCCAATTCCATTCACTATTGACTTGCGTGATATGGTTCGAAGGCATATCGTTCGCAGAGCTTTAGCGTATATGGAGCAATCGCAGAAACGGCGTAACCGAGCACTTGCCGATAGTAATATTGAAGAATACAAAAGAGAAATTCGTCAATCGGTAAAGCAATTTTACGGGACATTGCCTATCGGCAAAGACGCAGAACCTATCAATCCTCGTATTGTCAGCATATTCGAAAAAGATGGATATCGAATAGAAAACGTATTGTTCGAATCATTTCCGGGCTGGCAGGTCAACGCTACGATTTATGTTCCGACGGACTTCAATCCTCCGTTTCCCGCGGTGGTCATTCCGGTAGGACATTCGGGAAAACAATTTAAAAGTTATCAATTGCCGGCGCAGTTTTTTGCACGGTGTGGCTACCTCGCTGTTCTGTTCGACCCGCCGGGTCAAGCCGGTGAGAAGCAAATCGGAAACGACCACTTCATCGATGGTGTTCGATGTTATCTCGTCGGGCATACATCGAGTAGGTATTTTATCGCAGATGCAATCAGGTGCATAGATTATCTTGAAACGCGAGACGATGTTGACCTTGCTGGTGGTGTTGCTATGACGGGTGTTTCAGGCGGAGGAACAACGACAATATTAGCTGCCCTTTTAGATGAGAGGATTTCGGTAACAGGACCGTCTTGCTGTCTGACTTCGCTTGTTGATCTTGATATAACACAATGCTATTGTGGCTGTCCCGAAACGCATATGTGGCGAAGATACGCAGAACGTATCGATGAGATAGATTTGCTATGCGCATTCGCACCAAAACCGACATTACTGATGGCGGGTGAATTCGACGAAGTATTCAAAATTGATGATACACGAAAACTTGCAAAGCAAGTCCGACAATTTTATGAAACAACTAATGCATCCGAGCAATTTGAGTTTTTTGTCGACAAAGCGGGACATTGTTATTCACTAACGCAAGCCCGCGAGTTCGCAAAATTTATGAATCGCTGGCTTATAAA
>WFQY01000526.1 GCA_015486815.1 Phycisphaerae bacterium
ATCATATGAAATATAGCAGTAAGTTTTGTCCTGCTGATGGTTTTAGCGGTTCAAAACCGCTTGTTTGGAGCACGTGGGGATTGCAAAAATCACAAACCGGCGCTTATGGCGATCCGACACCTGCAAGTAAGGAAACTGGCGAGCAAGTTGCACAAGCGATTGTCGAAAATGCGATAGAGTTTCTGAAAGAGTTTTGCAGGGTAACAAACAAACCCCAAAAGTAGCGAGCTGAAAGGTAATGCAAATGAGATTACTGCTGGGCGTGGATATCGGAACGAGCAGTTTAAAACTTGGCGTGATAGACGTAGATTCGGGTGATTTTCGGGGTTGGTCGGAGTCAACCTATCAATTACTTCATCCGTCAGTCGGATTAGCTGAGTTACCAGCGGAAACTTATTTCGATGCCTTTACAAGAGCACTAAGCTCCTTATCGCAGAAGGTAGATATAAAACAGATAAAAGCGCTCTCCGTGAGTAGTCAGGCGCAAACTTTCGTACCGATTGATCAATCGGGTGTTCCGTTACAGAATGCGTGGTCGTGGATAGATTCGCGCGCACAAAAGCAAGCTCATAAGCTCAGCGAACATTTCGGGGCAGATAAGATATTTCAGCATACAGGACTTGATGCGGTTACATCGGGTAGCTTAGCTGCTATGATAAAATACATTTGCGAAGAAAAGCCTGAAATTTTTTCTCGCACGTGGAAATTTTTGCAGATAGCGGGATATTTGATTTATAGGCTTACGGGCAAAGCTGTCTGGGATGAAAATATAGCAGCTATGTCTTGTTTGTACGATTGGCCTAATCGCTGCTGGTGGAGTGAAATGCTCGATGCTGTCGGTATTACGTCTGATATGCTTGCAGATG
Source organism: Phycisphaerae bacterium (assembly GCA_015486815.1). GTDB lineage: Bacteria > Planctomycetota > Phycisphaerae > JAAYCJ01 > JAAYCJ01 > S014-18. Next base: position 867 of record WFQY01000526.1, read on the forward strand.
TGCTGCCGTCAGCTTCTCCGGTTGCAACGATAACAGCGGAGGTTGGGCTATCAAAGGATACTCTCGTAGTAACCGGAGCGAACGACCAAACTGCAAATGCCCTCGGAGCTGGGCTGATTGACGAGACGAAGACACTCATCGTGCTTGGTACCGCTCTTATCGGTTTTCGGGTAAACTCTGCGGGGGCTTTGCCACAAACGCGGGATTATCACGGAATTTGTAGCGTTTATCCTGTCGAAAAAATGAGTTACCAGTTGGGATATACCAATAGCGGCTGCGCTACTTTCGATTGGGCAAAGTCGTTGCTCGCGGATGGGCTGACTTACGAGGATGTTTTTCAGCGGATAAAAAACGTTCCGCCGGGCAGTGATGGAGTAATAAGTCTTATTGATCTTGACGGACGAGCTTGGCCTGAAAATATAAATTATCGGGGCAGTTTTGCAGGACTATCTCGAAAGACCGATCGATGGACGTTTTTAAGAGCGATTGTCGAAGGTATCTGTTTTTCTACGCGTGAATTGATAGAGACATTACATTGGGATTTGACAGGTCAGTCAGCCAGAGTTGTCGGTGGGGCGATTAGAAGTGATTTGTGGATGCAAATATTAGCTGGCGTACTGAATATTCCGCTTGAGCGGTTAGCGAATGATCAATCGGGTGTAACGGGTTCTGCGATAATGGCTGGCGTTGGTAGTGGGATATTTGACGATTATTCCGAAGCAATCAGCAGGGTGGTCAAGCCAGCGGATACGATTTGTCCCGATAACAATATTAGTAAAGTATATGCGGACGTTTATCAACGATTCAAAAAGCTACGTATGAGTATGGATAAATTTTATACCGCTTAGTCAAATTGTGCCTTTACGGAAGCAATTGCATTAGCGCCAATCTTTACACTGAAACCGTTAGCTATTATTTTGGCACTCGAGTTTCCGATTTCGTTTTCGAGAAAATCAACTTCATTTACATTTGTTATCTTGCCCAAAAATTCCTTATTAATTCGAACTTTTGCGTTTGTGGTTTTGCCTGCGGTTTCTGTCAATCTTACAATAATAGCACTGCTGTTTTCACATTTTTTAATTGCTGAGATAATAATATTTTCGGGTTCCGCGGTGATAATATCTGAGCTTGTAGGCGAAAATTTTCCCTTGTGAACATCACTCGATATAACAGCAAGCGGATGATTAAAAGCTGAACCGGCATTAATCAATTCCGTCTGTGAAATTTTCTTACCGTGAGGTAGCAGTCCGAACTTGATTTTATAATTTCCACCTTCGGGCAGAATATCAGGCTCATAGCTTGACCGGATAAGATTAGCACGCAATGTCGAACCGTCGAGGCTATAACCATATTTACAATCGTTCAGTAAAGCACAGCCTAATTTGCTATTGAAGATATCGACCCACCGCAAAGCTGGTACTTCCTGGCCGGTATTCAAATCTCGCACAATGGAGCTGAACGGAACTTCATATCGTCCTTTAGCTGCTGTGATGTTAAATGGAAATTTCATTCGCAAAGCGGGCGTGCCTATTTGCTCATTGCCAACTTCAAACCAGTTAAGGTCTATATCGATATCAACCCATTTTTGGTCAGCTTTTAGGCTATAGGTTATCGTAGCGTTTGAATTTCCGAATTGCAGTTTAACCTCTATTGCAGCTAAATATGTGCCTTGAAATTTCGGGCTTACAGATAGTATTGTCGGAGCGACGATTTCTTTTGCTTCGTTTATTACCCACGATGACATATTTCGTGGCCGTTCTATCAGATATTCGAGTACGGCGATAGGATTTTCTTTCGAACCAAATTCTATGCCGGTCGTTTTATCTATCAGGCTTACTATGCCACCGCTGACTTTATCTATTTCAAATGAGACATATTCGTTTTCGATTCTGTATTCACCGAAATATTGCTGACGTACGTGGCTAAACTGCCAATGATATTTGATTTTATTGTCAACGTCGGATATGCCTTCATCAACTACGATTACCTTATATCCCATCGCATCGGCTGAAACGGGTACCGCTAATTCCGTATATTGATGCGACCAATACGTACCTTTATTCAATCGTTGGGTGGGGAGTATTTTCCCGTCAGGCAATTTTGCTATAAATTGTTTTTCTTCGTTCTCCGTTTCAACGTCCCAAAGAGTCAAGGTCATCGTTTCATTGCGCTTATTAGCTGTCGGATTGAATATGACAAAGGCAGCCGGTAATGACTTTACCGTAGAAACTTTTGGCGGCTCGTAAACTTCAACTCCTTTGCCTACGCCTGCTCCGAACGAAAGTAAGTTATTATCGTAGCTGGTGATTTTTCCTGACAATGACGTATCTATTTGTTCTGTGATTTTACGCAAAGCGGACAATTTGCTTTGGTCGGCATAAGCTATTGTTTGTTGGAACAGACCAAGCTGATATTCCCTCGTCTGCCTTACTCCCGAGCCCGGAAGGATATCGTGAAAGTGTCCGAACAGTGTATTGATCCAGCCTTTTCTTATTTTCTCCGAGGGATAGTCAAATCCCGTGCTACGATTTGCAAGAGTGGAAAAAACATCAGCTTCTTTCAGATGATTCTCAGCAGTGCGATTTGCATGTTTGATTCTGCTTTGCGAGGTATAACAGCCTGTAAATTCAAAATTCAATTCACCAGTCAGGCTTGGTATTTCTTTGTACTGCTTTTCGACAATCTCGTAAAATCTTTTTGCAACATCAAATTTGAATTTGGGGTAAACAGGCCAATCGTTCATCTCGATTGCTTTTCGCAAATCTTTGCGGGTCGGTCCGCCACCGTGATCACCGACACCGAAAACACACATCCAATCTTTAAGTCCGGTCTGTTTGCAAAATTCAACCATTGCGATTGCATTATGCGTATCAAGTGTGTCGTTATACCAAGTCGTTTCCAGATTGACCAATATGCTTCGTCCGTCCGGGCCTATCCACCGAAAGATGGGCGGTTTATCAAACGTGCCGCCTCTGCACATATAGTAATATTTTACGCCACCGCGAGAAACTATAGACGGAATCGTACTCGCATGCCCGAAAGTATCGGGTTCCCACTCGAGTGGCAGATCGGCAACGGTTAATCCGAACTCATCTTCGAAAAATTTTCGGGTATATAGCAGATGTCTTACCAGCGATTCGTCGGAGGCAATATTTTTATCTCCTTCGACCCATTGGCAGGCAGCTATTTCCCATCTTCCTTCTTTTACTTTTTCTTTGATTTGCTCGAATAATTCCGAGTCAAATTCCTTGACGATTGCATAAACCGAAGCTTGGCTCTGAGTAAAACAGAATTCAGGAAACTCTTCCATCAGTTTTAGTACCGTTCTGAATGTGTCAATGGTAATAGATACCGTTTCCTGATATGACCACATCCAGTTCATATCGATATGCGCATGTCCGATGCAGTGAATAACATATTTTTTCGCTTCTTTAGCTATGGGGGCGAGTATTTCTTCTGCCTGATGAATTACCTTTCCTAACCGTGTACGTTTATTCGTCTCTAATGCTTCGCTGACAGCGGCAATAGCTTTGACAATTAACTTTTCCCATCGATTATATTTCGAGGGATATAGCTTAGCGAATTTAGATGCAAACTCAATTTCCGCACAAAATCTTTCGGTAAGTTGTCGTTGATGAGCACCAAACTCTGTGAGCTTGTTTTTAAGTGATATAATTTTTTCTGCCAGCATAAT
>WFQY01000527.1 GCA_015486815.1 Phycisphaerae bacterium
CTTCTATATATCGTTTTTGAGTACCTTCTACCACATCGTCGGGTAGTGTCGGACCGGGCGGTGTTTTATCCCAATCGAGGGTTTCGAGAAAATTTCTTACATATTGTTTATCGAACGAAGGTTGATCGTGGCCTGGCTCGTATTCGTCAGCTGGCCAAAACCGCGATGAGTCGGGTGTTAGAATTTCATCGACGAGTACGATATCGTTCGTATCTTTATCCAGTGCCCATTCGAATTTGGTGTCAGCGAGTATAATTCCTCTTGTACGAGCGTAGTCAGCAGCTTGTGTATATAGGTCGATACTCATCTGTCTGATTTTGTCCATCAGCTCTGCGCCGATGCGTTCAGCTGCCTGGTCGAAAGTGATGTTTTCATCGTGGCCTGAAGTAGCTTTTGTCGCGGGTGTGAAAATAGGCTCGGGCAGTTTATCGTACTGCTTGAGATTGTCGGGCAGTTTGATTCCGCAGACGGTACCGCTGGCTTGATATTCCTTCCAGCCGCTGCCTGTAATATAGCCTCGCACGACGCATTCGATCGGAATGACATCGAGTTTGCGTACCAAAACACTTCTGCCTGCGAAGATTTCGGGCTTGGACGAAAACTCATCGGGAAAATCGGCAAGCTCGGTAGAGATGATGTGATTGTTGATTTTATCCGCAAATTTATCAAACCAGAAATTGCTTATTTGTGTGAGCAGAATGCCCTTGAGCGGTATGCCGTTTGGCATAATCACATCGAATGCGCTTATCCTGTCGGTAGCGACCAGAACGAGCTTATCGCCCAAGTCATAAATATCGCGAACCTTACCGCGTTTGACCGGTATCGACGGTATGTTTGTTTTCATTATTGCCTGTTTTGCTTTCATAACAGGCGATAATATTAACTTCTCTCAAACTTAATGTCAACAATCTATCTATATCTTTTATGAAGTCTGATGGAACAGTGATTGAATAAGTGAGGTAGTTGCTGCTCCGGTAATAGCGGTGGCGAAACCTACGAGTTGATCTATAAGCATTGGCTTAAGCGTGTTTGAACATCCTGTTCCTGTCAATACCAAAATCACACAGCTAATCCAGCCGAGTATAGCTAACCGTATTCTCATAACTGTCTCCTATGACAAAGGGCCAAATAAAACCACATAAATTAAGTTACTCAAGTTACTTGAATTTATCCAGTAAATTTTTTCAGCATACTTTTGTGTATGGGCGTTGTCAAATTTCTGATGAAAGTTTTTGTTCGGGCGAGTACAATTCGTGATAAGTTTTCATTAGGAGAGAAAATCGAATGAGTAACAAAACAGGTAAAACTTTTGTCGGATTCGGTTTCGGACCCATACAGACAGGATTGTTTCTGTTCGAAGCATATAATTCCGGAAACTTTTCGCGATTTGTAGTAGCTGAGATTGACGATACGCTTATAAATGCGGTTCGTAGGAACGGCGGACGCTATACGATAAATGTTGCGAGATTCGATAAAATTGATAAGTTTACGCTTGAAGGTATCGAGATATATAATCCGCAAAGGGAAGACGAACGTGAAAAAATTGTCGAAGCTATTGCGGAATCGGATGAACTTGCGACAGCTCTGCCGAGCGTCAAAATTTATGATATCGGTGGTGATGCGAGTGTGGTGCAAATCATAGCTAACGGGCTTAAAAAACGGGACGAATCTTTTACGACGATAATATATACAGCTGAGAATAATAATCGTGCCGCTGAGATATTGCTTGAAAAGCTTAAAAAAATTACACCGATCGATAAACTTGCGGATGTGCAAGTGCTGAATACTGTTATTGGCAAAATGAGTGGAGTGATAAGTGATGCTGAAGTGATTGATAGGATGAGCTTGACTACTATTACGCCTGATATTCCGCGAGCTATCTTGGTTGAGGAATTTAATAAGATTCTGATTTCTCAGATAACGCTGAAGAATTATCGTCGTGGAATAGAGGTGTTTATTGAAAAGGCCGACCTATTGCCGTTCGAAGAAGCTAAGCTCTATGGCCATAATGCTATTCATGCTTTGATAGCATATTTAGCGGATTTGAAAGGTTATCAAACAATTGCACAAGCAGGCGGTGATAAACAAATTATTGAAATAGCGCATAATGCATTTATAAATGAATCGGGAGCGGGGTTGATTGCCAAATATAAAGATTTTGGCGATGAGTTGTTTACGGAAGCGGGCTATAGGGAATATGCGGAAGACCTTCTTCGGAGGATGGTTAATCCGAATCTCAACGATTTGGTCGAGCGGGTAGGGCGCGACCATGTACGTAAGCTCGGATATGATGATAGGATTTTCGGGACGATGAGAATAGCAATGGATTATGGTATTGAGCCTGTAAATCTTGCGCTTGGCGGAACAGCGGGTATTGTTTCGATGGTAAAACGTTACAAGTCGGTATCGAATTTGCCAAAAAGCTGTCCGGAAAGTGTTGATAAGATAGATGCTGATGTGATTCGAGATATTTTAACGGAAATATGGGCAGATGCCGGTGATAGACATAAAGAAAAGCTAATGGATTTGATGATAGAAGCGTTTTCACGGGTTAGGCAGATAGAGGGATTGTGATTTTGGGTAAACGAATAGTAATATTGGGATCGACAGGTTCGATAGGCACTCGCACGATAGAAGTTGTTCGCAATTTAGGCGAAGATTGGCGGGTAGTGGGTCTGGCAGCGGGTGGTAATTGGCGTAGGTTGGCTGAGCAGGCACGAGAGATTTTACCTAAACGAGTGGTTATCGCTGAAGAGCGGTTTTATCATGAATTAAAAGATGCGTTAAAAGGTTTGCCTATCGAAGTGTCAGCGGGTCAGGAGCAGGTGGAATCATTGTCAGCTATGGGCGAAGCTGACTTTATCGTCTGTGCGATTGTAGGTGCGAGAAGTATCACTTCGGTTTTGAGGGCGATAGATGCGGGCAAGGATATAGGATTAGCGAGCAAAGAAGCTCTTGTGTTAGCTGGCAGAGTGGTAATGTCTCGGGCAAAAGAGAAGGGGATAAATCTGCTACCTATCGATAGTGAGCATAGTGCTATATTTCAGTCGATGCAAGCGGGTGATAGAAAAGAGGTAAATAGGATCATACTTACCGCGAGTGGTGGGCCTTTTCGCGATTGGCCTGTTGAGCGGATACGTAATGCGACGTTGGAGCAGGCTCTTGCACATCCGACATGGTCGATGGGAACGAAAATCACAGTCGATTCCGCTACGATGATGAACAAATCGTTGGAGATTATCGAGGCACACCATTTGTTTGACATTGATGCGTCGAATATAGATGTTTTGATACATCCGGAGTCGATAGCGCATTCGTTCGTTGAATTTTGCGACGGCTCGGTGATAGGTCAGCTTTCCGTTCCGGATATGGCGATGCCTATTCAATATGCGTTGACTTGGCCTATGCGTAGCAAATGTATAGGTAATCATCTTGACCTTTCTGCGGTTGGTCGGTTACACTTTCACAAACCTGATTTTGATAAGTTTCCCGCTCTTAAGCTCGGATATGAGGTGGCTGACGTTGGCGGAACCGCAGGTGCGGTCTTCAATGCCGCTAATGAGCAAGCGGTGGAAGTGTTCATACAGGGAAAAATAAATTTCGGAGAAATTGTCGATTTGATAAAACGGGTTTTGGATAGACATAAATTTAAATCCAATCCCGAATTGGAAGAACTTTTTGAGCTCGACAGATGGGCGAGACAGGAGATTATTAAATGCTTACAGACTTATTAGCAAACGACATCCTGATGACGATGTTTGGTTATCTTAAAAGTGGCTGGTATATATTGCTGGTGCTTATCGGTTTCGGATTTATCATTTTTGTTCACGAGCTTGGCCATTTTCTTGCAGCTCGGATGGTCGGGATAAAAGTTGAGACATTCGCTATCGGTTTCGGACCGAGATTGTTTGGTTTTCGCAGGGGCGAGACGGATTATCGAATTGCATTGCTACCCTTTGGCGGATATGTCAAGATGCTCGGTCAGGAAGATTTTACACTCGATCACGATCGGCTTGATAAGACGAAGGTTGATCCCGCATCATTTTTGGCAAAGACGCCCGGTCAACGAATGCTTGTCGTCAGTGGCGGAGTATTTATGAATATAATCTTCGCTATCATCGGGTTTATCATTGTGTTTATGAATGGGCTTGATTTTCCCGCTCCTGTAGCTGGCGATATTATGCCGAATAGTCCAGCTGAGCGTGCGGGATTTGCGCCGGGAGATAAATTTATTGCTGTCAACGGTCATCGGGTTTTGAATTTCAATGAGATAATGTTAGCGGTTGCATTAAGCGATCCGGATTCGCCACTCGATTTTGAGATAGAACGCAATGGTAAAATTCTACATAAAATTGTCCGCCCGATCTATAATCCCGATAGTCAGCTAAGGCAGATTGGTATCGCCGGTGCGGGTTCGCTTAAGGTTTGGGGAAGTGCGGCCGGCTTGAAGGACGGGGATATTATCGTACAGGTGGGAAATGTTAAACCCAAGCTGTTTTCCAGTGTCGAAAAAGTTATTAAGCAAGCTGAGGGTAAGCCCGTAACGCTTATCGTCGAGCGCAAAGTGGACGGAAAAAACAAGAAAGTAAAAGTCGTCAAACGTGCGCATCTTGTACTTTATGCAGAGCCTATGAGCTTTCCGCCGACAGAAGAAGATTTGAAGGAGCAAAAAACAGAGGCGTATAAAGAGCCAGCTATACTCGGGCTGGTTCCGAGGAGGAAATTTCTTGGTGAGCTTACGCTTAAAGATGCTTCGAAGAGCAAAGCTCCCTTGATACAAAAGGGAGATATCATTATCCGCATCGGAAATATTCTCAATCCGACAGGTAGGCAGATACAAAGTTATTTGGAAAAGCTGCGAGGTAAACAGGCGAAGCTTGAGGTGCTGAGGGGCGGAAAACGCATCGAAGTTGTCCTGCCGGTTCCCAAAAATGATTTCGAGTTTAACTATGTCTTTGGGCAGATGATTTTCGATGAAGATAATACGGTGGTAGCTGACGTTCTCAAAGGTACGCCAGCAGCTGATTTGAAAATACCTTCCGGTGCGAGAATAATTGCCTGCGATGGTAAAGAGGTATCGAATTGGTTTGAGATTATCGATTACTTCAAGGCTCATCGTGGAAAAGCGGTCAGACTGACGTGGGTCTTCGGCGATAAGAAATACAGCGGGACAATGAAGATACCTGCGGATGGAAAATGGTTAAGCCAGATAGATTATACGATAGATTTTATTACATATCCGCTGACGACGAAAATCGTCGGAAAGTATCCGCATCAAGCTATTCTGTTGGGATTAAGGCAGACGTGGTATATAATCAAGATGGCGTATGTAACGATTCAGCGGGTAGCGTTTACACATACGATAGGTGCAAAGCAAATCAGCGGACCTATATTCATTATCCATAAAGGCAAGGAAATTGCAGAAAGCGGATTGTATAAGCTGATTTATTATCTCGCACTTATATCAGCGAATCTTGCAGTGATAAACTTTCTGCCTATACCAGCGGTGGATGGCGGATTGATTTTGATTTTACTGGTGGAAAAGATTCGTGGCAAGGGATTATCGCCTAAGATAACCGCTATCTGGCAGGCGGTAGGAATATCGCTGTTGATAGCGTTGCTGCTGTTTGTTACGTATAATGATATTAGCAAGCTGATAAACGGACAATAGCGATCGGTTGGATTTGTGATAGATGTTAGTTTTTTATATTGTGGGCGAGCGAATGAGACCGTAGCTCATCGCTATGGTGGTGCTGAAGCTCATCGGGGGAATAGCTCATCGATAGAGAAAAAGCCAATTGTTGTGTGGAATATTACGCGCAGATGCAATCTGCGGTGTAAGCATTGCTATAGCGGGTCAGCTTTCGAAGTAAATGAAGATGAGCTGACAAACGCCGAAGCAAAAAAAGTTATCGATGATTTGGCGGATTTTGGCGTGCCTGTGATTTTGTTTTCAGGTGGTGAGCCTTTGATGCGAGAAGATGTTTTCGAGCTGATAGCCTATGCTAACGAAAAAAATATCAGAACGGTATTAAGTACCAATGGCACGCTTATAAACGAACAAATAGCTGACGTTATTGCTGCGGTTGGCGTCAGTTATGTCGGCATATCAATCGACAGTGCGCATGCTGATGTGCATAATCAATTTCGCGGCTCAGCAGGGGCGTTTGAAAAAGCTATCCGGGCGATTGAGATCCTTAAAAAACGTAATCGCAAAGCAGGAATGAGAGTAACGTTGATAAAGTTCAATGCGGATGATCTTGAAGGGATATTCGAGCTGGCGGGACGATTGCAGGTGGACAGACTCTGTTTTTATCATCTCGTACCGGTATCGGGGGCTGAGCGAACCCTTGCCTTATCGAAAGAGCAGACGAGGATTGCGATAGAGAAGATTTTTGCATTGACAGAGCGATATATTGATATGCAGGTGCTTACGGTCGATAATCATTGCGACGGTGCTTTTTTGTATCTTAAGCTAAAGGAAAAATCACCCGAACAAGCTGAAAAGATATATGGTTTGCTGAAACGTAATGCGGGGGCAGGCGGATCGAGTGGTGTTGGTATAGCTTGTATTGATTGGTCGGGCGGTGTCCACATTGATCAGTTTTCGATGGATTATACGATAGGAAATGTTCGTGAAAAATCATTCGGAGAGATTTGGCGTTCTGACGATGAGCTTTTGAGTAAGCTTAGAAATCGCAAAAGTCATATTACAGGCAGATGTAGTGCGTGTAGATTTTTCGATATATGTGGCGGGGGGCTTCGCAGCAGGGCAAAGCTGATAACAGGTGATTTTTGGGCATCCGAACCTGATTGCTATCTGAGCGATGACGAAATTTCAGGAGATGTAAAATAATGGCGAGAGAACGTTGGCTTAGCTGGCCTAACCGTATAACAATGTTGCGGATAATTCTCATCGGTCCTTTTGTAGTTTTGATTTTGAATATAAATGATCCGCAGTGGTATTGGGCGAGGCACGCTGCTATTTTGATTTTCATTGCAATGGCGGTTTCCGACGCACTCGACGGATATTTGGCAAGACGATTTAATCAGCAGACGCGTATCGGGCGATTTTTAGATCCGTTGGCGGATAAACTTCTTATTGTCTGTGCGATGGTTTTATTGGGTATCAGCAAGACTGCGGTTCCGGGATTTAAGCTGCCGAGTTGGGTAGTGGTAGCTGCTATCGGAAAAGATTTGTTTGTGGTAATCGGTTTTTTACTGGTGTTTCTTGAAACGGGAAAGATTTTCATCAAGCCCACCGCAATCGGAAAAGCGTGCACCGCATCTCAGATGATTTTATTGATATTGACGCTTATTGCACCCGATTTGATAGTTATCGACCAATATCTGAAGATGATTATTATAGGTGCTGTAAAATCGCTTTGGGTAATAACCGCGGTGCTTGCGATGCTGACCTGTTGGGATTATTTCCGCTCGGGTATGAGGTTTGTAGAAACCAGTAAAGTATAGTTGTTGATATATCTGTTGAATGTTGTTGCTGTAATGGTTAAAGGATGGTGATGAATCGGAAGCTAAGAATTTTATTTCTGTGTACGGGAAACTCTTGTCGCAGTCAGATGGCGGAGGGTTGGACGAGATATCTAAAAGGCGATATTATCGAGCCATATTCCGTTGGCACCGAGGTTCACGGGTTGAATGCCAATGCTGTCAAAGTAATGGGGGAAGCTGGTGTGGATATTTTGTCTCATCGTTCCAAGAATGTATCGGAGCTGATGGACATACCGTTTGATTATGTTATAACCGTCTGCGGGCATGTAAATGAAAACTGCCCGATATTTCCGGGCAAAACGAAGGTAATACATATCGGTTTTGAAGATCCGCCTAAATTGGCGGAACAGGCGAAAACCGAGCAGGAAAAGCTTGATTGTTATCGACGGATAAGAGACGAGATACGGGCGTTTGTCGAGACACTTCCGGAATCGCTTATTGAAAGATAAAGCTTATAATTATCAATTAGGGCAGGCACATAAGCCTGCCCTAATCGGTTTTAATATGTATGTTTTGTTTAACTTGTTTGTTTATCTCTGTTAGATAAAATAGCCATCCCAATGATTTCTTCTTCGTGATGGCGGAGCGATGTAGGTTGAGCCTAAATCATTACTATCACGATTTTCGTTTCCATCATTCGGAAAAGCACTCAAATGCACGCATACTTTTTTGACAATAAGTGCTTGACCTATGATGTCATCAGCTTGAAACCGCCAATCTTCACCTATGCCTGCTGAGTAATATGTTTGGCAGGAAAGCTCACCTATATGCTCCAAAAGTATCTTGGCGGCTTTTTCGGAAAATGAGTTAGTTTTGGACTTTTTTTCTTTGATTTGGTCGGCATTGTCAACTTTGCGTATTATCGCATCCATAGCATAGCCTTTGATCAATCTCGGCCAAAGTGATTCGAGCGTTTCCGCCTTATCAAACAAATCCATAGCTTCGAATTTTCCGTCGATAACTATCATTACTCCGCAAGCATCTTTGGGGCAAGGCAGCGTTTTGATATATTCGTTAAGTAATTTTCGATTATGATCCACTACATCGTGCATCGCCATTGTCGGAGAATGTATCTTGGCAGCGGAAATATATTTCGCTACGCTATCCCAGACCCTACCCTGATCGCTACGTGCTACGCCTACTGATGCGAGGTTCATCGTAACGTCTTTGATTTTTCTTGCGCGTAGTTTTGTCGGTGCGAAGCTACCTACATTGAATTTTGAAGATCTGCTGTGCCAGCGTCCCTCCTCTACACACGATACGGGGATGACTGTCTTGCTGTGCGCATCTATCATTATCGATGTATTCAAAATTCGATTTTGTTTTGCGCCTATTAGCTCTTCACCGTCAACAAACAATATCATCGTATCGGATTTGTTGACAACCATAAGCTCCGGTACGCTGCCTGCTTCATCGACTTCTTTGACTTCCACGATGCCATCTTTGATAGCTTGCGAGCCTAATTCGTAGGAGAGTTGCCCGTGCCCCTGCCCCCTAAGAGGCACGAGCGTAAGATTTTCATATCGTATAGGCTTGACTGGCTTGATGTCTTTGAGGTACGATTTAAGCGTTTTTCCTTTACCTTTTTCGTTTTTACTTGCCTTTTGGTTTTTCATAGCTTGTCCCTTTCTCTTAAAATAAACCGTCAATAAAACTTATTGTTTCCTTCCACTTTAAGTATAAAACTATGCTATGACAGCTTTGGTCATACCCCACGAAGACGGTTATTTGTGTGCTTTGACAAGCTATCTTAAGATGTACAATATGTAGTATTTACCTGCAGGATTGATGCGGAGATACTGTGTTGACGTGAGAAAAAATTATTTTTCAGCTGGCGATTGGTTTTGATAATTTTTCAAGGTCGATGACAGTTCATCTATTATCTGCATTTTCAATTTTTTGGGCGTAAGGATAGTCGCATATTGTCCGAATCCCAAAATCCAGCGTTTGAATTCGATAGTGTTGGTCAGCGTGAAAGAAGCGATTAGATAGTCGTCTTTGTCTTTGATGATTTCCTGAGAGCTATGCCATTTATGCTCACGTATATTCGTAGCGGCCCAGCCGGTGAATTTTACTTTGATGATTTGAGGCTTGCCCGACGTCATTATACCAAAACTGCTTTCCATTTCTCGGCGGAGAGAAAAAGCTGACGGTTTGTTAAAATGTCTGTTGGAGTTTTCGATCTCTATGATTCGCTCAAATTTTAGTGTACGGACTTCGCTATATTGCTCGATATAACCCGTGCAATATAGAGATGCACCCATAAAAATTAATCCGTACGGATGAAAGTCGTAATGGCGGACTTTGCCACTCTGTGCGGATTTGTAGGTGAGTTTGAGCACACGTTCGAGAAGAATAGCGTCGTTGATTATTCTTAGTTGTTTGTTCTGAATAGATGCTTCATCATATATGAATCGTTTGACCAATACGGTGATATTCAATTCTTCAAAATAGTTTAGTGCGCTTGCTGGTAGCAGAGCCTTGATTTTTTCCAATGCACTCGATAGTCCGCTGCCTAATAATGTTCCCGAAAGGGGGGCTAATAATTGCTGGCTTATATATAAACTCAACAGCTCTGTCATAGTCAGCATAAGTTCTTCGCGTTCGATAAAGTGCGAAGAAAGTTTCCAGTATCGCTTGCCATAGTCTCTCACGTCAAACTCGATGGGAAAGCCCGCTTCCTGCAGTATGTTGATATCCCGCAATATCTGACGCTTGCTGCATCTTAACAGCTCAGACAGTTCGCTGCTCGATAGGCCAAAATGATGTGTCTGTAATGCTTTTAATAGATTCCATTGTCTGATTAGTGATTTGCCTCTTGCCATCGATTAACCCTTATTATGCTGATAGTAAGAATAGATTATATAAAGAACTTTATTAGCAGACAAATGACAAATTTTTGTGATTTTCTTTTGAGGGATATGTGATAGGCCGGTAACTTATGTGCCAAATTTATAATTTTCTTGTGCGATTTTTAGCTATTTTCCGTTTGTAAGCTGTGTATAAATCTTTCGGATTTTTACAGAGAAATCCGCTATGCGCTCCGCATCAAGTTTGAATTTATTCTTGTCTATTTGCATTGATTCGGAGAGCACGTTTCGTATAGCAGGCTTTAGCTGAGAATTAATGTTTTCTTTTGACAGTGCAGCTTTCAAATAGAGCAATATTTTTGCGTCCTGAATCCCTGCTCGTAGTGCTTGCCATCGGATTGATGGAACAATAATTTCACCCGTCGGATTGACCTTTTTATTGGTAGTGCAATTTTCCGTACCGTCATATACAAATATATAATCTAATAGTCCGCCATCAGTATCGTCCCACGTGCTACCTCGTGAAACATTATACGCCCACGTAGCAACACCGGTTAATCCCTCGGCAACTGCTAATATCGGATAAGCCCTATTGGAAATGAGCACATCGTCGCTTTTTCCTGCTGCGATATGATAGCTCCAGATTTGCATACCTGATTTTTCCCGCTGAGCATTCAATATCGGATAGATTGTTTTGCGATATGTTTCCCGCGGATTATAGCTGGCGGGTGCGTTTCGTGGTAGTTTGGTTCGATAAAGCCAAAGAGGTAAAACTATATCGACATAAGGAATTAATGCTTTGACATCCGCAGGAAATGCATAATCCGATAGCGTCAGCATTATCGGCAACTTCGGCGATGTGTTTCGAGTGAGTTTGTAAAGCTCGATGGCATTTGCAATATTTTTATCGGGTTCGTTTTTGTAATTTGCCGAGTGCGGTTCATCATCGGGTAAAATACTAAAATGGCTTACGTCAAATCCCTCTTTATTGGTATGGTCAAGCCAAGCCCGCAAAAGATTACTATAAGCCAGCTTCCATTGTTTACTTAGAAATGGCAACTTGCTTCCGTTGTTACATTTAAAATTTTTATATCCTCCTTCCCAAACAATCATCAGCTTAATCTTTGGCCCAAAGATTCGCATAAAATGGTCGTGCTGAGAAAAATCCACAGAGTCTATCTCACCTTTGGGAGTGAATGTAACTTTCGGCAGATATGGAAATTCCATCATATCAACATAATGTTGAGTCAAGTCTTTTGCGCAAAGTTCGGATGAATGAGATGCAACATTACTGGTTGTATAGATAAATGCAAGGTGATGAAATGCAGGCGTCTCGGGAAGTGATACGGGTGCGATTTTTAGTGTAAGGGGCAACGTAATATCATTTATGGCCTTGTCATTTGTTTGTATGTTGACATTTGTTTTTATCGTTCCGGAAATGTCTTTAGGTATATGAAACCCAATATAAAGTTTAACTCGATGACCGCCTGCTATATTCACACACCACCTGCCTCTTTTTTGGGTC
>WFQY01000528.1 GCA_015486815.1 Phycisphaerae bacterium
GACTAACCTGGCTGAGATTGAAGCATTTTGGCAAAAGAGGCAAGCGTGCCTTTGCAAATGCTATCGGGATTCCGTTAAGTACTTACGCCAGCTATGAAGTCGGCAGAACTCCTCCTTCCGAAATTATCGTAAAAGTAAGCCAAATAACCGGTTGCGATTTGAATTGGTTGATGACGGGTCAATCTTCTTCCGATAAATCTCACCTGACCGATCCGGAAATTTCCGCAATATTAAGCAGGCTTGAAAAACTCATAACAAATCAGCCAAAGGCTAAGCAGGCAATAACCGCTTTGATGGATTTACTTACATCCGCTCCAGATGAACCTCAGCCACAACCTACTGATAATACAGTTGTTACGGAAAAATCCGATAGCCATAGTCAAAACGTTATTCCCGTTATAGGCTCAGCAGCTGCTGGACTGCCGGCATATTGGCTTAGCGATGATGATACACCTTTCATTACTCTCAAAGAGATAGCGGAAAGTATTGATATTGATGAAATCGAGGAACAGGCAAGGTTAGAGCTTACATATCCGACGGATTCACAAGAAGTTATAGGAGAAGTTGAAATAGTTCAGCTGGCTGAGCCTATCGAGCTTTACGGATTGTTGATAGATGGGCTTATAATTTCGGACTCGCAAAATTCAGCGGGAAAACTTTTCGCTGTTCGTATCGACGGTGATAGTATGGAGCCGTTACTCACTGCCGGTGATATAGTTATAGGCGATACAGGATTGAAGCCACAAAACGGAGATCTCATATTAGCTGAGCTTAACAATCGCATAGGTGCGTTGTGCAAATTTTATTTTCGCCAAGATGATAAAATCCGCCTAAGCTCAGCTAATCGAAAATATTCGCCTATTGAAACTACAAGCGATTGTCTGCGATGGATTTATAAGGTTGTCGGAAAAGTCCGTACGCAGAGCTGATGAGCGTGAAGTGTGAAATGAGATATGTTACAGTAAATTATTTCGAAGCAGATGAAAAAGATTTTGGGATACGGTAAGAAAATAAATTAAGAGCGTACTTTTAAGTTGCTGTTGCTAAACGTTTTTATTATTTTCTGTAAAGATGGTAGAAAGTTTTAGTTTGGCAAATCGCTTTTTAGAATTAAATCAAAGACGCAATAAAACGCTCAACCTCACACGCCTAACGCGTGCAAGTTAGCTTGGTTGTTATGTGTAATAAGGAGCAGTCTCTATGCCAGCGCAAATACCAATAAAAACAATTGTGGAGAAAACATTAGAGGGCATTGTTCAGGCACAAAAAGATTATTCCAGATGGACGGATGGCAATTGGCTCTGGAATGCACCTGAGTATATATTAAGTACATATATTGCTCAGAAAATATCGAAAATAGATGGTGCAAAGTTTTTGACCCTAGAAAATAGTGCAACGTCAGCCATTGAAGATGCTGGAGCAAGAGGAAGGGGAAAGCTCCCTTCTAAAATACGAGCGAATGGCAGGTTTGACGTACTTCTATGGTGGGGCAGCTATAAGCCCAGAGCTGTTATAGAAGTAAAAAACCAAATTAGTAGTGTCGATGCAATTAGAGATGATCTCCTAAGGATTAAAGAAGTGCTCAAAAGAAAGCGGAATGATTCATCATTCCAGTTTGGGATCGTCGCATACTATACATCTACTATAGATAGTAGGGAATTTTCAGCCAAGGAGCGTATTGAGAAACGTATCGACAACATCTATAAGGATGCAAGCGATATTGTTGGTGATGAATTGCAAATTACTGCATTTAGTAAGAATATTAGAGTAGAGTATGATAGTGCATGGGTTGCCGCGGCATTATTGATCAAATAGCATACAAGGCGAATTCCCTCGGACAGCGAAAATTGTAGCTTGTTCCTCGCTATACTTTCTATTGCCGCCAGTGATTTGTGGCATTAAAGCGATTAACAAACAAAAAGGATTAAAATGCCTATAACTTTGCCGTCCAGTCCCAGTGGTGAACAATACGAAGATTTCGTAACAGCTTCCCTTAAAACATTAGGTTATTTTACCGAAACTAGAGTTGTTTTAAGAGAAGGTAGAAAAGAAATATTGGAATTAGATGTTGTAGCAACTCCAATAAATGGAAGGCCCTCAGATAGAGAATTATTTGAAGTAAAAAAATCAGGGTTTAGTTTTACCAATATATTTAAATTACTTGGACAAAAGATTTATCTTAATATTGATAAGGCTTGTTTGGTAAGTTTAAATGCGCCAGAAGAAAAATATTTGAAAATATACAGAAATAAAGCCGAAGAAATTGATATTAGAATTGTTAATTTATCATTAGATACTGAAACTATAACAAATCTTGCTCCATTACAA
>WFQY01000529.1 GCA_015486815.1 Phycisphaerae bacterium
AATTTATAATTTACAATTTATAATTTACAATTTGTAATTTGTAAATTTTTATTCCGCAGGAGCGGGCGAATCGGGGTGCTTAGGCAGGATGTCATCTTCAAATTCATCCGAACGTGCGGAAAGATGCTGGCGAAGACGTTTGACAATGGCAGAGTGCATCTGGCTTACCCGCGATTCGGAAAGGTCAAGCGTAGCTCCTATCTCTTTCATCGTCAACTCTTCGTAATAATAGAGAAGAACGATAAGCCTTTCCGCTCGTGATAAGCCCCGCATAATAAGCTCTTTTATATCCCGCTTTTGCATCTCACTTATCGGATTCTGGGAACGTTTATCTTCTAATACGTCAATCTCGCGGAGATCCTTATGGCTGTCGGATTCATTCTTAGAACGTGTTAAGCTGATGAACATACTGTTATTGGTATCGTTGAAAACTCGCTTGAACTCTTCGGGTGGAAGATCCATCTCTTCTGCGATTTCTTCCTCGGTAGGAACCCTACCAAGCTGAGCTTCGAGGGCACGAGTCGCTTCATCGACTTTACGCATCCTGCTTCTGACGATACGCGGAACCCAATCACGCTCTCTTAGCTCATCTAATATCGCACCCCTGATGCGTCTGGAACAATATGTCTCGAACTTTACACCACGATTGATATCGAATGAAGTAATCGCATCGAACAAGCCGAAAACGCCTGAGCTAACGAGATCATCAAGCTCGACCTCGTTCGGCAGCTTCTGCCAGACACGCTCGGCATTATATCTGACAATCGGCATATAATGCTCGATGAGCTTATTTCGAAGTTCATCGCTGCGTGTCTGCTGATATTCTTTCCACAGCTGATCAATGTCGAGTTTTTCCGATTCCATCACTGTCTGATTCATATTACACTCCTCCGTGAGACTGTAAATTTATACGTTAATTTGTCAAAGGTTCTGCCTGGCTCGTATTATTCGAAGATTCTTCTTGCTGAACGTCTTGCGCATTTTCTTCAGCCTGCTGTTGAGCTAACATTTTTTGCATTTGATGTTCATCGACAACAGCTTGGACGATAGCACCGGCGATTGCACCTAATATGAAAAACGCTATCATCGTCAACCATGCTCTGCTGAGTATGGTTTCAAACGGATTGCCCGCCAATAAGCCAGCGACTATCGCTGACGAAAATGCGAGTAATGCCAATATACCAGCTATTAATCTGACAAACACTTTTATATCAATTCACAAAATATAATTATTCGCCTTACCAGAATAAATTTGCCACCCTTCGCAGTAATGAAGTCTTCTGCTGAGGCGGCTGAACATTCTTTGCTATTTTCGAAGCTAAACTCATAACACAACAACTTGCCTGCGAACGCGGAAATTCCAAAACAAACGGCTTACGCATCTTTACCGACTGTCCGACGCAAGGGTCTTCCAAAATATACCCTGCATCGTATATGCTCGTGCCGAGAAATTTTCGTGATACTTGTAGCAACCGCTGATGGCATATTCGAGCTTCGTGTCGGGAGACCACCCGATTTAGCAAAACGCAAATTTTACCTGACACCTGATTTTGGACAGCTGTCTTTATCATCGCATACGCATCGGTAATTGCAGACGGTTCGGGCGTAGTTACCACTATAATTAAATCGGCAAGATCGACGAAGGAGATAACATTTCTGTCGATTCCCGCTGACGTATCGAAAATAATCCAGTCTGCATGGTTATTAAGGTCCGATAACAGTTGAATTAAATGCTGGCGTTCGAACTCCGTCAGATTCGCAAGTTTATCTTGTCCGGAGCCGCCCGGAATTATTTGCAAGCCCGGAGCAATATCGACGAGGACTTTTTCAAGAGGTATCTGGTTTGTCAATACGTGATAGATATTGTAGGGCTGATTTAATCCTAACAGAATATCGACATTGGCAAGTCCGAGATCGACATCTACTATTACCACTCGTTTGTCGGTAGCACTGAGGCACAAACCGAGATTGATAGCTGTTACAGTCTTGCCGACTCCACCCTTGCCTGATGTCATAGTGATAATTTTAGCCTTCGTCGAATATTCCTTCATCATCTTCCTTAAATTTTCAGCTTGGTCGTTGACTGTCATTTTGCTAGCCCCCCGCTCTTTTCCAATTGCAACTGTTCCTCTTCTTCCCATCGTTCAATATCGACGAGCAGTTTAGCGAGTTTATCCGCTGAGCTTGGTTCGATATCGTCGGGCACATTTTGGCCTGTGGTGATATATGAAATTGCGCGGTCGAGCTTTGGCATAATATTCAAAAGCATACCCATACCGACAGCTTCGTCCAATTTGGTCAGGATGACACGGTCGATATTAAGCTGAGAAAATCTTTTGATGTTCGTAAGAAGATTTTTCTGGCTTGACGTAGTGCTGAGTACCAGATGGATTTCACTTGGTTTAGCGGCATCGAGAAATGTTTTCAGCTCACGTAGTTTTATTTCATCGTTTTGACTTCTGCCAGCTGTGTCTATCAGAATAAGATGATTATCACTCATCGCTTTGACTGCCTGCGAGAGTTCATCGGGCGAGAGGACGACGCGTAGCGGAACGTTGATAATGCTGGCGTAGGTACGTAGCTGATCGACAGCTGCTATTCGATATGTATCGATGGTTATCAAACCGACGGACTTATTTTCGCGTAATTTGAAATGAGCAGCGAGTTTTGCGATAGTAGTTGTTTTTCCCACGCCTGTCGGACCTACCAATGCGATGATTTTCGGTTTGCCCTGTTTGCCTGCGGAAATCGCACCGGCAGAAGGAATCATCTTTTCGACTACCTCAGCGATGGCAGAGCGAACATATTCTTTATTCCTGAGCTGATCGGACGGAAGTTTCGTCTTTACCTTTTTGACGATATCGTCAGCGAGTTCTTGCGCTACTTCCTGATTTATCAGATACAGATATGCGGAAAATAGCTCTTCGGGAATTGTCGGATGCTGCTGTTTACGATTTTCTGTCAGAAGCTCTTCGACCATTTTCTTTACAAGTGTAAGTTCCTGCTCAATATGCCGAGTATCAGCGGAACGCTTTTTATCCGTATTATCGCTAATTGTGTTCTGACGAGTATCGCGAACATCGAGCAATCTTTTCTTCTGGTCGGGATGAAGCACTTTTACACCTTTGGTAGCTGTTATCTCGACAAGCGTTTTACCGCCGAGTCCGAAAATTCCGCCTTTCTTAAATGTTCTCGTGTTAAGTATGACCGCATCTCTACCAAGTTCGCGTCTTACTTTTGCCAACGCCTGTGCCATCGTTTCCGCCTGATATGTTTTCAGATTCATAACTCCTCCACCGTTACCATACCGTGCGATTTGACTCGCACCTCTTTGACAATTTCGTTAAACGAAAGCACCGGAATATTTGGAATCGCAGCTTCTATAAGTCTGCGCAGCTGCAAACGTATCTGCGGCGAGCAGAGAATAACAAGATTGCCCGGAGCTACCGCTGCTTTGTTTATTGTGCTTTGTATCGCCTCTACGATCTTATTCGCTTGTGCGGGCGGAAGTGTCAGATACGAGCCTGTCTCGGTACGCTCGATGTGCGAATTGATATTATCTTCAAGTGCAGGGTCGAGAGTTATACAGTTGATATTTCCCTGTCCGTCCTGATATTGTGCACAAATAGAACGTGCAAGTGCATTTCTGACATATTCGGTAAGTATTTCGAGATCTTTCGTCCTCGTAGCCCAATCGCCAAGGGTCTCGATAATAGTTTGCAAGTCTCTGATCGGAACCGATTCACGAAGCAGATTTTGCAATACCTTTTGTATTTCGCTGAGTTTGAGAACATGTCCGACGACCTCTTCAACGAGTGCAGGTGATTTTTCTTTCAACGTGTTGATGAGCTTTTGTGTTTCATCTCTTGTGAGAAGCTCCGACGAATGACGCTTTATAATATCGGTCAGATGTGTTGCTATAACCGAGCTTGCCGGTACGACGGTATAATTCGCTTTTTCCGCTTTAGCACGGTCAGCTTCGGTGATCCAAACCGCTGGCAGTCCGAAGGCTGGCTCTCTGGTTTCGGTGCCTGAGATCTTTTCCGTAGTCGCTCCGGAATCGATTGCGAGATATTGGCCTGGCATGCTATGGCCTCGGGCAACTTCGACACCACGGAGCTTGATGATATATTCGTTGGGCTCGATTTGTATATTGTCGTGGATACGGATCGGTGGAACGATAATTCCGAATTCGGATGCTATTTGTCGGCGAATCATACTAATCCTATCGAGCAAATCGCCACCTTGATTTTTATCAACAAGACGAACAAGCCCATATCCGACTTCAAGCTCGAGCGGGTCAACAGTAAGCAGAGATTCTATAGGCTGTTGTTTCGGAACAGCTTGTTTTGCACGTTCAGCGGCAGCTAATTTTATCGCTTGCTGTTTTTGGGTATTTGAAAGCAGGTATGCCATACCAGCACAAGAACCGCCAAGCACTATCAACGGCAGCTTAGGCAGAGGTGTAAGTGCAAGCAGTGCGAGAAAACCAGCGGTTATCCCGAGTGCTATCGGTTTGGAAAGAAGCTGACCGACAAGCTCTTCGCCAAGATTGGTCTGCGATGTGGATCGGGTAACTATCAAGCCGGCGGAGATGGAAATGATGAACGCTGGTATCTGTGTTACCAACCCATCGCCTATAGTCAGTTTGGTAAAGGTCGCAAGACACTGACGGACATCCCAGCCATATTCCACCATTCCGACATATAATCCACCCAAGATATTCACCAACGTAATTATGATACCAGCGATAGCATCGCCACGTACGAATTTTGATGCACCATCCATCGCACCGTAGAAATCAGCTTCTCGTGTAATTTCCGAGCGTCGCATCTTCGCTTCTTTCTCGTCTATCAATCCGGCATTTAGGTCGGCATCGATAGCCATCTGTTTTCCGGGCATACCGTCGAGTGTAAATCTCGCTGCCACTTCACTTATTCTTGTCGCACCTTTGGTAATAACGACAAACTGAATAACGACGATGATTATGAATATAATCATTCCGACAGCAAGTGAACCGCCGGCAACGAAATTGCCGAAGGTCTGAATCACCTTGCCAGCTGCTGCTGTCGCCTGCGTCGGGTCGGAATATCTCTCACCAGCAGTAAGAATCAATCTGGTACTTGCGGTATTCAGCACCAATCTGAATAATGTCGTCGCTAACAGCAGCGAAGGAAAAGATGAAAACTCGAGCGGTCGGGTAACGTAAATCGTGGTAAGCAGAATAACCGCTGCCAATGTGATGTTACACGAAAGCAAAATATCCATCATTGGCGTTGGCAGAGGAACGAGAATAACGAGTACAAGCGAAGTAGCTGCTATCGGAACAATCAAACCACGATTGCGATGCAGCCAATTCAAAACTCCGTTTTGTCCTATCGCCATTACTGCCATTTGTTTTGTCTATTAAATCCTTTCTTTACGTCTTTATGTCTTCTGCCTTTAGATCTTTATGTCTTTATGCCAGTTGTTCTCGATACTGATTTGCTTTTCCGCTTATTTCATATACATACGCAAGAATTTCAGCTACCGCTTTATAAAATGCAGGTGGTATTTCCTGGCCTACTTCCACCGAGCTATATAATGCTCTCGCTAACGGCTTACGTTGAACTATGGGTACATCATTTTCGATGGCAATTTGCCTTATTCGATGAGCGACCAAATCGACACCTTTAGCAATCACCTTGGGCGCATTCATTGTTTGAGCGTCATATTTTATCGCTACCGCATAATGAGTCGGGTTTGTAACCACTACATCAGCGTTAGGAACAGTAGATTGTATTCGCTGCATTGCAAGCTGCTGAGCTACGCGTCGGCGCCTTTCCTTTACAAGCGGGTCTCCTTCCATTCGGCGAAGTTCTTCTTTCAGTTCCTGTTTGCTCATACGGAGTCCCTGTTCGTGTTTATGACGATTGTATGCATAATCGGCAATACCGAGCACGAGTAAAATCAGAGCTAACCGAACGCCAAGAGTAAACATCAACTCACCCATAATCACGGTTATGTGCCAGTAATCTTCGCCTGAAAGATTGACGATTACGGGCATACGCGACTTAATTGTAAAGTACGCTACCGCTCCGATAAGGGCAACTTTGAACATACTGATAATCAGCCTGACGAGCGATTGAAGCGAAAACAGCTTTCCGAAGCCCGAGATAGGATTGATTTTTTCGAGGTCGGGCTTTAACGGATGGCCACTGAAAATAAATCCCACCTGTGCCAGTGTAATCGCGATAGCTATTACCATCAGAATCAACGAAACGGGAATTACCGATTTCGCAAGTATCTGAATGGCGAAACTGCCCATATTCCAGAGCGAATCGCTGCTCAGAGCATCGCTTCCCGAATATCCGAGCATATATTTTGTAAGGTTAAGTAGATTTTTCATTATAGCGGGTGCAAAGAAATTAAGGACAAGCATCGAGATAAGCAGCGCACCGGCAGCTGTCAGGTCAGCGGATTTTGCTACCTGTCCGCGTTCTCGAGCTTCCATCCGCCTTCTCGGCGTCGGGGCCTCTGTTTTTTCTTCAAAATCACCCGGAGGCATCCTTGCCTTTCCTCAATATTATAATCCCAATATTCTATACAACATATCAAACCCTTTATCCAAACCGGTAAGGAAAATTTGTATCGCAGGTATCAGACAGATAACTACTAATACAAATCCCATAATCGCACGTATGGAAAATCCCACAGAGAGAATATTAAATTGCGGGACGGTTCGTGTGATAAATCCCATTGCAAGAGTCGCAAGGAGTATCGCAACGATAACCGGCGCAGAAATTTGAAAAGCCATTGCAAAAGACAGCTGAAGCATATCTGCGAGATTCGAAATGAGATCTTTGTTAGCTACGAATTGCCCCGGTGCGAGAGTATGAAAACTGTTTATCATCGCTTTAAGCAGAATGATATGTCCGTTAATCAACAGGAAGATAATCATAGCTAACCAAAAGTAGAACTGTCCGAGTACCGAACTCTGCTCATTAAATAGCGGGTCGAATACTCTCGCAAGTGCAATACCAAGCTGTTGGCCTATCATCAAACCGGCAAGCTGAAGTCCAGCGAATACCGCTGTTATCACAAACCCTATCGCTAATCCTATCATAAGCTCCGAAAAAATCATCACAACTAATCCGCCCATATTATTTACCGATGCAGCGGAAACAGATACGAACGGAAGAATAACTATGGTAATCGCCAACGATAGCATTATTCTGACCTTAACCGGTATGGAAGTACTCGAAAAGAACGGTACGAATATTACAAGACCCGTTACTCTGGCTAATACCAGAGCTATTAGCGGCAGATTAGTTATTGTATGTAATAATTGCATCGTATCGTTCATTACTTAGCACCAAGTGAAAACATCGTTTGCGCAAATGACAAAATTTTAATCAAAAGCCAAGGCATAAAAACAATAGCTGCTATTGCCATCGCTATCATCTTCGGGACAAAAGTAAGAGTCTGCTCTTGTATCTGCGTAACAGCTTGCAATAGACTTATGACCAATCCGATAAGCATACCGACAATCAAAACAGGCCCAGCCAGCTGAACGACGAGAATCAACGAATATCTCGCTATATCCAAAGCTTGTGCTACTGTCATTGTCATATTATTTTTTCCTTTATACGAAACTACTTACCAGACTTCCGATTACCAAATGCCAGCCATCGACCAGCACGAATAACAACAACTTGAATGGTAGTGAAACAAGCATCGGTGGCAGCATCAACATACCCATAGATATCAACACCGATGCGATTACCATATCGATTATCAAAAATGGCAGATAGATTCTAAAACCTATGATGAATGCGGTTTTAAGCTCACTCGTAATGAACGCAGGAATGAGCACGCTCGAAGGGACATCCGCCCATGTTTTGACATTTGTCCTGTTGGTCTCTTCGAGAAACATATATACGTCCTGCTCGTTGTTTGTCACTTCTATCTGCTTAATCATAAATTCGCGTAACGGTTTCATTGCGAGTTCGAATGCTTGTGCTTGTGAGATTCGATTGTTCAAATAGGGAGTCAAAGCTTGATTTTGTATTTTATACCACGTAGGTGCCATTATCATAAACGTCATAAACAACGCCAAACTTATCAGCACCTGATTAGGGGGCAGCTGTTGCGTAGCGAGTGCCTGCCTGAGCAATCCGAGCACGACAATAATGCGAGTAAAGCAAGTAACCATAACTAAGATGCCTGGAGCAAGTGCGAGAACGGTAAGTACGATTAGAATTTGTATGGCAGCTGACACTCCGTTAGCATCTTTTGCCTGCGGAACCACACCACGAAGGTCGGGGATATAAATGCCTCCCCCTGCCTGCGCATACACCGATGGTGCAATAGATAACAGAACTAAAATACCTACTATTACCATCCGTGTAACCCTTACCGATGTGATGTAATTAACACCATCCATAGTGCATCAATCCCGGCGTCCTATGCCCTTAAGTTTTTCTACCTTATTTAATAACATATTTATCTCATTTTGCAAGCCTAAAACATCTTTTTCTTCGATTTTATCAGACGTTTTTTCCGAATCGCTCTGCTGCGATTCGTCCGAGGAAACGTTTAGATTTTCCGCTTCATTTTTGAACAAATGACGAAACGTTGAGCTGATGCTCGATGTACGATTTTGTTCGATATACGAAATCAGCTTCGAGACCTCATTTTCATCGCCGATTGTCATTATGGCAGATATATGATGCTCGGTTACACCTAACAATACAATTCGATTGCTTATCTTTATCGCAATCAACGATTGCTTAGGCGAAAGGTTTGTCCTTCCGAGTATATTAACGATGGGAAGTGTTCCGAATAGCATCGTTCCGCCTGGCCAAGCTTTGCGAAGTATCCATGCGAGAACGATAATTATCAATATGACAAAAACGAGAGCGATTGTCGTGCTTGTGAAAATCGAACCGCTACCAAATGCGGATGTCTTGTCAGACGAAGATTTTTCTTTATTTTTGTACCTGTCCGGAATGTGAATTATCTTATTCTCGACGGAATTGTTGCTCGTTTGAGGTTTTGATTTTGAGATATTGACAGCTTGGTTTGGTACCGGCGATGTGTCTTGCGCATAGATATTTTCGCAAGAAAAAGATATCGTCAGTCCGATAACTGTTAGCAATAAGGAAGAATATATTGTTCGGAAATCTATCATAGCCTGGCTTTCCTTTCGTCTGGTTGAAAATCAAATTCGGCGAAATCAGACGAATTTACTCTATTTCATTTCCGTAAGCGATTATTTATTACTCAAACAACGTCTCGAACTATTTGATTGACTCGGACGCAGAAGTTTTCGTTCAGAACTAACACTTCACCACGTGCGACAAGTTTTTCGTTAACGTAAATATCGACGGGGTCGCCTGCTAATTTATCGAGCTCGACTACCGAGCCTTCCGTAATACGCAGGACATCCTCGACATACATCTTTGTTCTGCCAAGCTCGATTTTCACGTTAAGCTCGACATCTTTGAGCAGATCAATAGCATTTTCATCTTCGTCGTCTTTAGAAGCTGACGGAGTTTGTTCCGTTGTCATATCCTCAAGCTCAACCGCTGACGCTGTCTCTGTGCTACCGATAGCTTCCTGCATCGGTTCTGTCGTCTGTTCCGCTTCGCTCTGTTGGTCTAACTGTTGTTGACTTTCGTCAGCATCAGTTGCTCCAGCTGATTGCTCAGCTGTAACCTCAGTCTGATTCTCCTCTGTAATTTCAGCCTGATTTTTCTCTGTAACCTCAGATTGATTTTCCTCATCGGAATTTTGTTCCGTAACAGTCTGCTCGACAGATTGCTCTTCCACAGCTTGCGATTGTTCTTCAGCCATTGTTTAAACCTCTTATCAAAAGCCAACTAATCCATAGGTCTGGGCATATAATCGGAAATCAATACGTTCCGGACGATACCCTTACCAAGCACATCATCCAAAATCGCTTTGAATTGCCTTCTTAATGTTGTCAGACCATAATCCGGTTTCTCCGAACGCGCAAGACATAATGTCCCCGTATCAGCACTTGCAATTACGGTTCTCATCCTGTCTTTTATCGTAGCGATATTTTCCTGTATCAGCTTCTTTATGTCCTGCTGGTCGGAAGAATCTTCCGAACTGTGTTCGCCATTGGAAGACTCTTCTTTTATCATACTCTTAGGTACGGTCGCATACACAGTCATCGAAATCACATACAATCTTCCGGTATTTGTATGCGGACACTCGAGCTTTGCTACGAGTACCTCAGCGGTTGCTTCTTTGGAATGATCTACCAGTGCCTCGCTTTGCTCCTGCTGAAGCTCCTGTGCAACAGTTTCAGCGGGTTCTTTTCCCACGAGCTTGACCGCAACAAATATACCCACCGCTTCCAACAAGAGCACACCGGCAGCAGCACCGGCTATCATTATCATCTTGTTAGGCTTCTTCGCTCCTGCTTCCGGAATACTTTCTTCCTGCATTTCTTCTGCCATTGTTCCACCCTCACAAAATTATCCTGAAAAATTTGTCCTTATGCTGCGATTGTATTCTATCGCACGTCTGACTACTTCCTCCATCGGTTCCTTGACAATAAGTCTATCGCCGCTGATAAGAGTAATCAAAGTATCAGGTGTCTGCTCGATAAACCTTATCAGCTCGGCATTAACTATTATTTCCTGATTGTTCAATTTCGTTACTTTAATCATACGCCCTTATAACAATATTATCGGCTGCCTTATCAAAGCACTTTTACTAACGTGAAAGATTGAGTAGCTCCGATAAAAGTTGCTGTGATGTATTTATTACACGCCCAGCCATACTGAAAGCAGTCGTTGCACTTACCATATTTATAAATTCTTTTGTCATATCAACGTTGCTCAATTCAAGTGCGCCACCCATAAGTAGTCCTGCTCCGAGCGAGCCAGGAGTAGATACGGTAGGCTCACCAGAATTAGGACCGGGGACATAAGTATTATTGCCCTTGTCAATTAATCCTTCCGGATTAGAAAACGTAGCAAGGACGATTTGACCAAGCGTACGTTTCAATCCGTTGGTAAACACTCCGCTTATCGTACCATCATCGGCAATAGCAAAATCATTTAGCGTGCCCGCTGGAAATCCGTCTTGGTTCGATAACCGGACGACACTTTCCTGATTAACCCCTGTCAAGCCTGAAAAATCCATAGTGAATCTGATAGGATCGACCGCACCGGTATCAGCTCTGTTTATCGAGACGGTAGTGCCCGTCGATTCGATAAGGTTTCCGGAACTTCCGAACTTTAGCGTCCCTGTTCCTATGACAGTAGAAGCATCACTATCATCTGCGGAATTGACGAAAAATCGCCACGTATTACCGGAGGTACTCTTATCTTCGAGTACGAAAGTCATATCGACGTTAACCGCATTTCCAAGTGAATCGTAAACCTGATAGCTGGTATATGTACTCGTACCATCGCCTGATGTTTCCGTCCATCCCATCGGTGTAGGAACCGAGCCCGAACTGGTAAGGTTGACCTTTATATCATTGTCGGTACCGAGATTCGAGACAACTTGGATCGCACCGTTAGCATCAATAGTAACTCCCGGCGGTGGTGTTTGCGTAACCGATGTATTGATTCCGAGATGAGCTTCGAGCCATTCCGTAAGCTCTCCTACGGTAGCACCGGAATCCACATCGGAAGTAGCGGACGATGTAACGGTAAACTTGGCGGGTTCAAGCGAGCGACCACCCTTTTCCGCATCGAGAGTAATGACATCACCGGCAGCAAACAAATTCGTACCCGGACTGGCAGCTGTCGCTAAATTCGTAAGCGCCGTGCCGGAAGTAGCAGCTGTTCCCGAAGTAGCATCGACAAGTTGTTCGGAGCTGGCTGTGCTTGGTGTCGTTGCTACCGTACCGGAGGCATCCAAATTGCCTGCGAATGTCGTAGATGTAGTCGCTTGTGTTACGGTTACTCTTCCCATCGGTATAGTAAGAGGGCTAAGAGTTCCCGTAAGCAGACCAAAATTATCATCAACGGCATAACCAAGCACGAGATCGCCGTTGGAGCTGACGAGCCTTTGATTGGAATCGACACTGAAACCACCGTCGCGAGAATATACCTTGCTTCCCTCCGAATTTTGCATAATGAAAAATCCGTTTCCCTCGATTGCGACATCGGTTTTCAAACCCGTAGTTTCGATCGAGCCGGAAGAAAAGTCCTTCTGAATTGCTCCGGTATTTACGCCCAATCCGATCTGCACCGGATTGCTTCCTCCGCTATTGCTTCCCGGAGGAGTACCAAACGAAAGTGTTTGACTTAGCTGAGTCTGAAACAATGCACGCGAATGTTTGTATCCTACTGTATTTACGTTTGAGATATTATTACCAGCTACATCAAGTAGCGATTGTGATGCATTAAGACCCGAAAGTGCTGTGTATAATGTCGATGTAATACCCATAATTGCATCTCCTCTTTAAACTGAGTAGTGTATATGCTTAACTATTCGAATTTGTTTGTGGCTCCGATTCATTTTTGTTAAATACCTGAAGGACATTGTCGATGGAGAGGCGTTGTCCGCTATCCAGTTCGATGTATATATTATTACCTTCGCGTTTGACAGCGGTAACCAGTCCGCTGACTTCATCTCCATCTTCTGAGCGTCCCAATATCATTTTACCGAGTAGAGTACTGGCAGCTGAGAGCTTTTGATTCAACGACAAGTCCTTAAGAGTGTGAATCAGCTCCATACTGCTCTGAATATTGCTTACCTGTCCTATCTGATTGATTAAATCCTTACTCGATGTCGGTGCAAACGGGTCTTGCTGTTGAAGCTCCTTGACCATTATCGAGAGAAAATCTTCCGCTTTCATCCCGTTTAAACCTTTTATCTGATGAGAACCGTTAGTTCCGCCAGTCGTTGAATTATTCACACCTGTAATCATTTTTTATCTCCAATCAAAAATTTATGCTTATACTCTTGCAAAATGCAAATTTATGCTACCATATTAGCTATATCTTCAATTTGTTCTTCCGTATCGGTATTCGACCTATCGGGTTGTTCTTCTCGTTCTTGTTCGTGGTGATAATTTTCGCTGAAACTCTCGCCATTATTGCCATTATGTTCCTGCTCGTAATATTGGTTGAAAGATTGGTTAAGATTGTTTGTATGTTGGCGAGTGGCAATATCAAATCGAACGATATTTATATTTTGTCGCTCGAGAGCAGTTCTTAGCGTATCAAGCCTATCGGCAAGAATATGCCTTGCTTGTATGGTTTCGGTAACAATATTAACTCGCAAATTGCTATCGACGAGCTTTATATCAATCCGCATTCTTCCGAGATCAGGCGGATTGAGATGAACGGTAAGTCTGCTCTGGCGAAGCCCGACATTACTGCGAATTATATTCAAAGCACGATTCAATGTTTCCGGAATATTATCGTGGTCGAGAACAATTGACGCTGATTGGGAATTAGCTGATGACGCCGACAGTGACGATGATGACGGAGATGCTGATTTCACGTTTATACCACCATCGTTTACAATCGGCGAGTTATCAGATTTGACACTACTCTGCTTAGCCTGCAATTTATCAAATTCATCGGTAATCAATCGGACAAAGTGCTCCGCTAAGCCAGTCTCGAAAACAATTTTTTGCATCGGCAGATGAGAATTCGCAGGCATAAGATTGTTTGGCCTATCGATGATTTTGGCACCTAATTTTATGCTCTGCTTCGGATTGTCAGTATTACTGTCAGCATTAATCTGCTTTGCAATTTGCTCAATCATCTGAGTAAATTTGCTCAATTCGGATTCTATTTTACTATCGCCAATGGTTTTACTTTCCTTTTCCGTTTTTCCTTTTTGGTCAGCGACAGTAATTTTTTCCGTTTTAGCTGTTTTTTGCAATTTCGATAAATCAGCGTTGACGGCAGCCTCCGTGCTCGCTCCGGGTCGAAATCCCTTTACACAACCGTCAACGCAATCCGCCTTTGAATCCAAACCATCCTGCCCGGAGTCAGGTTTTTGGGTGGTTTGGTCCTGGCGAGATGTTTCACTCTTATCGGCAACCTTATCTTCAGATTCCGATATATTATACGATACATTAGTAATATTATTATCGTCGTCATTGCTTACAGGATTATCTTCCTTTACGGACAGCGATTTATCCGTAGATTTATTCTGTCCGTCAACGGAATGGTGCTCGATTGGTTTTTCGGTTTGTTGCTGCTGATTTGCTTGCAAATAACCCATAAAATCCTGCTCATTCGAATCGATTTTTTTCTTCGATTCGATTTTTTCGGACGACTGATTGCTCGCCTGACTAATTGTCTGAACCACTTGCAGTTGCATCATCGTATTTAACCCTTCACCTGTTTGGTCTCAGCTCCCAACAGTATTTTTTGTGTACGAATCTTTTCAAGTATCTCCTGACGTCTTTTTTGTTCCTCGGAGGTCTTGAATTCCTTCAAAATCTTAGCAGCTATCCTCTTAGGCATATTCATAAGGTATGCGACAACCACATTGATATCGAGTTTCATAAAATCTTCTTTTGCCAATTTGGGAGGCATCTGAGAATACAGTGCGAGCGCCTTATCAAAGCCCTCGTCCTTACTCGCCTTACGAAACATTTCCACCTGCTTATAAAATTCTTTCTGCTTTTGCAAAAACGCTTCCCTGTCTTTAAGCAGTTTGAATTCAGCATCTTTCACTCTGCTGAATCTGTCTTCTATCAATCTTTTTTCTCTGTCAAGCAATGCCTGTTGAATTTCGAGCGATGCGAGTGAAAATGGTTTTGCCTTTTGTGTCGATGCCACTTTTTGTGATGGTTGAGTCGCAGGCTGAGTTGATGCTTGACTGGCGGGTATAAGATTTTCTCCGCGCAAAATAGCTGCTATCTTATCCGCACTGTCAGCGTTAAGCTTACCCGAAGCGATAAGATATCCTACCAATCCGCTTATTATCAAAAGATTGGCTATCGCTATCAAAGCTATCAGATTGAACAGGGCTTTCATTGCTGAAATTTCTCCTGCTGAATTTTTGCAGCAATCCTCGCATTGACAAGGTCGTCAACCTGCTTTACTTCCTGCTTATTTTGCTCAGCTATGTATTTACCATACAAATGCTCTTTAAGTTTCTTCATTATGTCAGTCTGCTTTTTAGCTTGTGCAAGTCTGTTTCTCGCCTGCTTGACTCGCTCACTTACGCTGCCTATCATCTGTTGCTGATTTAATCTGAGTGAGTGCAAATGATTCAAATATTTTCTGTCAGCTATTACCGATTCTATTTCTATCTGTCCCGATGAATGTTGAGAGCGTATCTGCTGATAATGCAAATCAAGCTGACGTTCGAGATTTTCAAGCTGACTTTGGTGTCGTAAAAGCTCAGCAAGTACTTTTGCAAGCTCACGCTCGGAAAGTTCCTGTTTGAGCTTTCTCATCTTCAACAACGGTTCCATTCTGAATTTAAAGCCAGCCATCTATCTCCTCTGAAACTACGCCACTTGTGAAACTCTGTTTCCGTTCTGTTTACTAATATTCGACTGCTCATTTTCTATCATATCCGCCAGTTTAATAAGCATCCGACGAGCATCATCCGCATTGGAATATTCCTTCATCCCCTGCTGAAGAAATTTCTCTATCGCAGGATACATCTTTATCGCAATGTCAACCTCCGGATTGCTGCCCGGAACATACGCACCGATGTTTATCATATCTTCCATCTCGGTGTAGATTGTTATCATCCGCTTAAGTCTAAGGGCAGCTTGCAGATGCTGTTCATCTACAATATCGGGCATCGTTCTGCTTATGCTCTCAAGAATGGATATCGCAGGATAATGCCCCTTATTCGCCAAACTACGTGCTAACCAAAGATGGCCATCCAATATTCCTCGTACCGCATCGCTTATAGGCTCGGTAATATCATCACCCTCTACCAACACGGTATAAAATCCTGTAATCGAACCGTTATACGATTGACCAGCACGTTCGAGTAATTTCGGCAGCAGAGAAAATACGCTTGGTGTATATCCCTTGGTCGCTGGTGGTTCGCCAGCTGCCAATCCTATCTGTCTCTGTGCCATCGCCAATCGCGTTAGTGAATCAATCAAAAGCAAAACATCTTTATCTTCATCTCTGAAATATTCCGCGATACTAATAGCACTGAGTGTAGCTCTAATACGCAAAACGGGAGACTGATCGGACGTGCTGACAACAACTACCGAACGCTTTCTTCCCTGCTCTCCCAGATCACGCTCGATAAAATCACGCACCTCTCTGCCTCGCTCTCCGACCAGACCTATGACGATAACATCAGCGGAGCTATACCTCGCTATCATTCCGAGCAAAATACTTTTGCCAACGCCCGGGCCTGCGAATATTCCCATTCGTTGACCTTTACCTACGGTAAGCAGACTATCTATCGCACGAATACCCGTTCCGATAGGTTCGGTAACGCGTTTACGCCTGATAGCATCGGGTGCGGAATTTTCAAGCGGATAATATTGAGCAGTCAGTAATGGCCTGTCAAAATCCATCGGCTCACCGAAACCGTTTATTACCCGTCCGAGTAGCTGATCACCCACGGGTATCTGTTGAGATACGGAGATACACTCGATCTTATCACCGGGAGCAACACCACTGAGTTCACCATATGGCATAACTATCGCCTTGCCGGACTGAAACCCAACGACCTCAGCTTCGAGCGGTTCCGCCAATCGTCTGCGTATAGCACATCTGCTACCGACTGGTACGGGAAAACCGTCAGCTGTTATCACAAGGCCTGAAACCCCGACAACCGTACCCGTGATTCCCATCGAGCTTATCGAGTTAAGCATTTCAAATTGTCGTTTGAACGCTGACATATTAACCGACCTGTACCTCACTTTCATTATTGCTCCAGTTCTCGATACTCTCTTTCATATCCGGAGCAAGCTGATCTACAATTTTCTCTATCTGCGTCGAAATCTGCGTATCTATATTTCCCGAGTTCGTAGCTATCACGCAGCCGCCAGGCTCGACCGTATCATCACTATGAATATTTATATGAGTCAAACCGGTCAACTTCTCCGCCTGCGACGGTGCGAGCAGATTAAGCCTCTCTATATCCTGCGGATTCATCCTCACCACAACCGAAGATTTATCCGCTATAAGCTCAATAGCTGATTTGAGATTTTCCATCGCTATATTCGAATCTATTTGCACCTGCTTATGGATAATCTTCGAAGCGATTGCGATAGCAAGAGCTATAAGCTGCTGATGAGCCTCCGCAAGCAAATATTCCCTTTCGCCTTGAAATGTATCTATCAGCACATTCAAATTCTGTAGCAGTGTACTACTCTGTCGTGCAAATTCTTCGCGTGCCTGCTGAAGTGCCTGCTTTCTACCTTCTTCACTCCCAGCGTTTAATCCCTCTTTATAACCTTGTTCGAATCCCTGTTTTTGAGCTTGTTCTTTTAACCGCTCAGCTTCGATTATCGCTTGCTGTTTAATCGTCTCCGCCTGCCTTCTGGCATCGTCAAGCTCATCGCACGCACGCTTGATTATCTCCGAAGCCTCCGCGCGTATGTCAGCGAGATTAAATCGACAGGACTTTGCCTGCTGAGCGGTAATCACATTTCCCTTCAAAATTTCTCCCAACTTCGAAACCCTTCCGTTAAACAACTATATCTCCGGTACCTCCCCTGCCGGCTATTACTATCTCACCGGCATCATCGAGACGCCTGACTATATCGACTATCTTCTGCTGAGCCATTTCGACATCAGAAAGTTTTACAGGCCCCATAAATTCCATCTCGTCCTTAATCATAGCAGCTGCCCGCTCAGACATATTTCTGAATATCTTCTCTTTTAGTTCGTCGGACGCTGTCTTGAGTGCAAGTGCAAGGTCAGCATTGTCAACCTCTTTGAGAACCGTTTGAATTCCTCTGTCGTCAACAAGATTTATATCCTCGAAGACAAACATAAGCTTGCGGATTTCCTCGACGAGTTCCGGATCGCTTTCCTCGAGTTGTTCGAGTATTGCCTTTTCCGTCGCCCTGTCCGCAAGATTCAAAATCTCCGCTACCGTTTCAACTCCGCCAGCCTTTTCAAATGTCTGCGAAACAATATCGGAAAGCCTACTTTCAAGACCCTTTTCCACCTCACGAATAACTTCCGGATTAGTATGTTCCATCCTCGCTATTCGCATAACCACTTCAAGCTGTTTGTCCTGATTGAGTCCTGCGAGTATCTCGCTGGCTTTATCCGGATGAAGGTGCGATAGTATCAATGCTATCGTCTGAGGATGCTCATCCTGAATAAATGTAAGCAGATTATCGCTTTCCGCCTTTTGCAAAAATGAAAACGGCGTAGCATTTACCGTCTGCTCTATCTGCTCCATAATATGTTCCGCTTCTTCTTTAGGAAGCGACTTTTCCAATAATTTTTTAGCAAGTAAAAGCCCTCCCTGCTCCGCATACGACTGAGCAAGTGCGAGATTATAAAATTCCTCGACAACTTTGTTGGAAACTTCCATCGAAACATTTTCGAGAGACGCAATTTCTTTGGTAACTTCCTCGACAGAGTCGCGGTCAAGCCTCTTGAGTATCTCAGCAGCTGCCTCCTCGGGCAGACTCAACAACAAAATAGCTGCTTTTCTTACACCCGTAATCTCTTTACCACTTTCTTTCATTACTGCTGGCATAATTTTCTCGCTCTATATTCCTATTTATCCTTTTTTATCCACTGTTTAATAAGGTTAGCTGACGCAGCAGGATCCTCCTTGACCAATGTCGAAACCTGCTCTGCCATCTTCTTGTTTCGTACCGTATCTTCATCCACCTCGATTGCCTGAAGGAAGCCATCGGTTGTTTCCGCTTCCCCTATAGGACCTTCATCCGCATCAAGCATAGGGGGCGGCTCCTTACTGCCCGAAGTTCGTTCAACATCAGGCACGGAAACATTAGCGGTGGTCGCTTTCTTCAATATCATCAACACCATAAGCAACGAACTGAACACTAAAACAACCAAACCAAGCGGTTTGGCATATTGTGCAAATCCGCTTATCGAAGATGTGCTTGCAGTATCAGCTATCGCAGTTGTGCCCGCTAAATGTCCCGTATCATAAAACCAACTGACTTCCACATCCTTCGGATCGTTTGTATTTATTATAGGCATTACTTTCTTGCGAATATCTTCAATCTGAGCTGTGATAATCGGCTTAAGGTCAGCTTCTGTCGGTTTTTCCGTTTTACCTGTCTGCTGTTTGTAAATTTGCTCAAAATAACTATGAGGGATATTTACCGTCGCTCGAATAGACTTTACCGTCCCTGCAAGATTTTGCTTGACGACAGTGGTAACATCACGCTGTCCGTTATATTCCGTATCCGATTCCGTTTTGGACGACTTATTTACATTCGGCTGAACAGTAGATACGGACAAACCGGTATTCGGTCTTACCCCCGGCTGACCGCCCGGCTGGGGTTCTTCCGAAACATCTTCTACATTATGCTCACGTGAAACGACAGGCTCGCCATACTTTTGCTGCTCTGTCTTTATCTTTTCCGTCTCAAGATCGACGAACACACCGACAAGTGCATCGGGTATTCCCAATATCTCTTTTATCTTCTCTCCGAAGTGCTTTTCATATTGTCTTCGAGTTTCCAATACATCCGAAGCAAACAGCGAATCTTCTTTCGATACCCGATATGGAATTCCGTCCGCAACTATTCTTACGCGATCGCGTTCGAGGCGGTTTACCGCTCCGGAAACAAGGTCAGCGACAGCTTCTATTACTTTACGCGATGGTTTAACGCCAGGCTGCATCTGCAGATAGACCGCAGCTGACGGGTCGGAACTTGGGCCGCCTGATAAAAGCCGTTTACTACCCGTATTGACGATAACGTGTGCATCTCTGACACCATCCATCAACTGAATTACCTGCGCCAATCGTTGTTCGCGTGCAAGCTGCCACCGTCTTCGTCTGTCTTCAGCAGGCAGCCACATATCACTTTTTAATATAAGATTCCGCCAACCTTTCGAGAGATCACTTGGTAGTGCACTGGCGAGTTGAAGCCGAGCAAGCAAACGATTTTGATCCTGACGTCTAACCAAAATCTTTCCGTTTTCGACTTTATATTTTACATCCCACATATCGAAACGATTTTCTATATTGGCAAGCTGAGTATCGCTAAACGTCTGATCAAGCAACGGTATCATCTCAGGCTTAGCTGTCCAGACAATCGTCCAGACCGACGATATCGCAATCAATGCGACCAGCAGGATATAAACAAGCTTTTGACTTGTGGTAAGGGACAAAAAATGTTCCTTTACCTGAACAAGTGCT
This sequence comes from Phycisphaerae bacterium, assembly GCA_015486815.1. Classification (GTDB taxonomy): domain Bacteria; phylum Planctomycetota; class Phycisphaerae; order JAAYCJ01; family JAAYCJ01; genus S014-18. The sequence goes on from WFQY01000529.1 coordinate 20,281, forward strand.
TTTTTGATAAATTCCATATCTGCCTACCTCACATCTTGCCAATTTTTTAACGACCAAACTCACTGCCGACCATCATAGGCGTATTACTCAAACTGACCGATTTTAAATACTGTCTTTGCGTAACTCTTTATTTGCCAATAATTATGCACAAACTGCCATTCCCGCGAAAGCGGGAATCCATATTCTCACCGACCAAATGGATTCCGCATCTCCGCTACGCTACGTGCGGTTCCGAAGGAATGCCTTCGGCAAATGACGCGGTAGAAACAAATAATTTTATGTCAAATCGGTCAGTTTGAGTTATTATTACATCCGCATATTGCGAATTTCCGTATATGCACTTATAAGCTGATTTCGTATCTGCATCATCAGCGAAAATGCAATATCCGCCTTCTTAACAGCAGAAAAAACCTCCGCAACATTATCCGTCTGACCCGTAGCCAATTTCTCCGTAGCGTTTTGCGCTTCCTGCTGCAATTTGTTTACCTGCTCGAGACTATCCATCAAGAGCCTCTTAAAATCCTTTCCACCGGATTTATCCACCGGGCTCTTTTCGCCTATGCCACCACCGACAGCTTTGTTTATTCCACCGGTCGTCAAAGAATTTAATTTATCTACCATCTTCATTACTCCAAAAGAAGCAATTACCTAACAATCTCACTCCACTCACTCAACTATCCCAAAATCCTCAAAGCACTCGTTATCATCGATTTGCTCAAATCGTAAGAAGCAAGATTCGCTTCATACGCACGAACAGCTTCTATCGCATCTACCTGTTCCAACGCAAGGTCGATATTCGGATATCGAACATATCCCTTATAAGGACCTGACTTTATCGCATCTTTATGTCCCGGATCATATCGCAGCTTAAAATCCGACATATCCTTTTTAATAGCAGCTACCTTTACGCCACTTTGAGCATCTCCCGCACCGCCCTGTTGAAAAACCACAAAACGTCTGCGATACGGAATAGGCCTGCCCTTATCGTCTTCGGTAACGTCCACCATCGCTATATTGCCAGCGATAACGTCCATCCGTGTCCGCTGAGCAATAAGACCCGACTTACTTATATCGAGTGATGCAAACATAACTTATCTTAAATCCTCAAAGCAATTGCTCGTTCCAACAATGCATATCTGCTACGAAGCAATTCCACCGAAACATTATGCAAAAGTGTATTTTCCGTAGCATTTGTTATCTGTTTTTCTATGCTACGATTGTTCTTATCGTGAAAAACCAGATACTGATCGTAATCAACCTTAGCATTGACCTTCTCAGGCTCCGCATTGCCTCTGTCGCGATTTTCAATTTCACGTTTGAGATTTTCGCGAAACTTCGCTACATCGAGGTCGCGCATCTTATATCCCGGCGTATCGATATTTGCGATATTATTCGCAAGTATCTTTTGGCGATTTTCGGTAAAGCTTATAACCTTATCGAGTACGCCTATCGAGCTATTCCCAAACATTCCGTCAAGCCACATTTCAGGCTCCCTAATCAAACCTACATACAGACACTGACCTACCAAAACAAATGCAAATCACGTGCCACAATTCAACACACTGTAATAAAAGCACTTACAAAACTCAAACGACTGCTTTTGTCGCATAAATTGCGCACCTGTGCGCATAAATTGCGCTACGAAGCCATAAGCGTTACTCCCTCCTCCTGCCAACGTTTAAGCTTCAATCCCAAAGTCCGCAACCCTATGCCCAATGCTTGAGCGGTCTTGGCACGATGACCGTTGTACTGCTGAAGCGTTTTCAATATCAATTCCCGCTCCATATCTTCCATAAGATGACCGTGCCTGGCTTTAAGCATTCCCTCCGTTTGCGAATTCGTCAGCCAAGACCTTATCATCTCAGCTGTTATTTCCTGACCGCCCGAAAGTACCCACGCTCGCTCGATAAGATTCTCAAGCTCACGGACATTTCCGGGCCAATTGTATTCCGTAAGACATTTGACGACCGCTTTGTTGAGTTTGCACGGTTCACGGCCTTCGCGTTGTGCTATTCGTTTGAGAAAATAGTCCGCAAGCAAGGGAATATCCTCACGCCTTTCGCGAAGCGGAGAAATATAAATCGGCAGGACGCTGAGACGATAATATAAATCTTCTCTGAACTTACCTTCGCTTACCCACTGCTGGAGATTCCTATTCGTTGTAGCTATCACTCTGACGTCAATCTGTCTGGTAACACTACTTCCTACGCGTTCAAATTCCTTTTCCTGCAAGACGCGTAGTAGCTTGGCTTGGAGGGTCAGGGGTATCTCGGAAATTTCATCGAGCAACAGCGTCCCACCGTCGGCGAGCTCGAATCTACCTTTACGCAATTTATCCGCACCTGTAAATGCACCTTTTTCGTGCCCGAACAATTCGCTTTCGAGTAAATTCTCGGACAACGCAGCACAATTAAGGCACAGCATAGGTCTGTCCGCACGATTGGATTGACGATGAATTGCACGAGCTATCAACTCCTTTCCCGTTCCGCTTTCTCCTTCTATAAGCACTGTCGAATCGCTCGGTGCAATTCTCGATATCTGTTCTCTAAGCTGACGAATAATAAGTGATTCTCCGACGAGCTTACGAGAATTATTTATATCGTTAGCTGTCCGTTTCAATGCCTCATTCTCACGCCTAAGACTACTTGCTTGCAATGCACGAGAGACCAAAAGCTCTATTTCATCCGCTTCGAACGGCTTTTGTATATAATCGTACGCTCCGAGCTTCATCGCTTCCACCGCAGATGAAACACTGCCAAATGCAGTCATCACTATCACGGGCATATCCAAGCCCGCTCTGCGAAGCTCACGAAGAAGTTCGACACCATCCATTCCCGGCATCTTCAAATCAGTAATAACAAGATCGAATGAATTTTTCTTTATCGAATCGAGAGCAACCTCGGCACCAGCATAGCTAAACACAGTATAGCCGGCACGCGAAAGCGTACACGAAAGAGAATCTCTCAATAATTCCTGATCATCAACGACTGCTATTCTGGTCATCAGCCATACTCCTGTCCGAAAATACCTTTTGCTTTAAGGGCAATCTTATGGTGAATAATGCTCCGCTTGTCAGTTCCGATTTTCCGCAGGTTATCGAGCCGTTATGTGCCTCGATAATTCGATGCACAATCGACAATCCAAGTCCGGTACCGGTATCTTTTGTCGTAAAGAACGGATTGAAAATTCTATCTGCCACCTCATCCGGAATACCAACACCACTGTCGGAAATCTGTGTGATAACAAAATTATTTTTACGCTCCATATCGATAAGCACCTGTCCCTCGACGCCACTTGCTTCAATTGCATTGCGGATAACATTCAAAAACGCTCGCTGAAGCATCGCACCGTCGCAAACAATTTTCACATTCATCGGCGTATGCACTGAAACCTGCGTTTTATTCTGCTCTATCATCGGTGTAAGCAATTCGACAGCGGAATTCAGTATTCGCACAACATCATCGGATTTGAATTTCGGTTTTACCGTATGTGTCAGTGCAAGAACATCGCTTACTATCCTATCCAAATCCTTTACGCCACTGGCAATTTTGTCCGCTATTCGCTGAAGTTCAGGCTGATTTTCCAAATCGCGTCTGAGCAGATTAGCATAAAGCTGAATTCCGCCGAGCGGATTCCGTATCTCATGTGCCAAGCCAGCTGCCATCTCTCCGAGAGCAGCCAATCGTTTTCTTCTTTCAAGCTGACGATTTTTATTTTCAAGTTCCCTGCGAAGACGTCTTACCTCACGCTGAAGCGCATTATGACTCTCTTGCAACCGTTCGGTCGCCTGATTATATCCTGCGATAATATTCGCAAGGTCTTCTTCCGTAAGATTCAATTTTTCCATCGTTTGAGCCATAGCAATCAACCTGTAAACTGAAAGTTGTTTCCCGAACTGTTTCTGTTTGTCTGATTTTTGGCATAACTATTCATTACCGACTTTACCTTCTGAGCGCTGTCTATCTGTTGATGTACCTGCCGCTTAGCAGCTGACAGTTTTTCGCTGTCCTGTTTGTCATCTTCGAGTATCTCATCAAGCATCTGCTGAAGCTCAGCTAAGAGGCTTTGAATTGACTGCTTAAGCTGGGTTGGTATAAGCTCTTTCAATTCCTGCCATTCCTTACGGTAAGGCTCTGACTGCTTATGAATTTTGGCAATAGCATCAACGATTTTCTGTCGCTGACCCAAAATTCTTATAAGTTCCTCTGGCTGATCCGCTTCTATCAATGCCCGCTGTTGTTTGGAAAGCCTACGAAGCTCGAGATAATACTGACGCTGACGTTTGAGTAAATCAAACAGTTCCGTACCCGTTTTTGTTGCATCCTGCATTTTAATCACTGTTTTCTCCCAAAACAGAATTTCTATTTTCTTTCGTCTCTTCTATTCTTCTCTTCTGTTCTTCTATATCAATTACTCGTATATCAATTACTCGCTGCCAAACCCGCATCGGAATAATCCGTTAGGCCTGACCGATAATTCCAATCTATCCACCGCTGCCAATCCTTCCGCGACATTGGCAGACCCTGACGAACGAAAACCTCATCAGGCAGCTGATTCAACAACCATTTCATTCGCTCCAAAATTGCTCGTGTACGCTCCGGCTGACCCAACCGCTGATACGCATTTACTATCTGAACATAACCAGCCAAAGCTATCGGCGACCTATCGTAACGGTCAACAACCTGTTCGTACGCCTTTATTGCCTTACCGTATTCGCCAAGATCGTAAAGCGAATCGGCATAATAGACATAAGCAAGCTTAAGATAACTATCTTCCAAAGTGCTGCGATTTTTCAGCGAATCCAACGCAGATATTGCCTTACGATATGCATCTTTAGCCATAGTTAGATTCGACCGCCAACCATGCATCAAACGCCTACTTATCACTCTGTCCGACGTCTCCTTTGCTTGCGAAAGATATTGATTCGAGACCTTCCTATAACACTGAGCTAGCAAAAATTCCGCTTCCGGAACTTCTCGCGAATTCTTATATCTCTCCATCGTTTCTTCGAGCCGAGCCAAAGCAAGGTCATATTTTCCCATCTGATAATAGAGCCTACCGAGTAGAAACAAAGCCTTTCTGTATTCCGTTGAAGCGGGAGTAAATAATTCCTGCCTCGATGTATCATCCACTATATCCAGTAAAATCTTCTCCGCTTTACCATAGCCCTTAGGTCCCATTGCAATATATGTCGTTGCAAGTGGCACTAACGAACGCAATCCCCAAGGTGTACGCGTGTATTCCTTAATCAATTTTTGGTAATTTTTCCGAGCGTCCGCAAATCTGTTTTCCGATTGATATATCCGAGCGAGTTTAAACAATCCTTCCGGAATATGATTATCCGTAGGCCAATCTTGTACAAACTCTTCGAGCAGCTTGACCATACGAGCACCTCCGCCCGCCTTTTCATACGAGACGATACCATCCCACAACGCCTCAGCTGCATCACTATGCAATATCCCTTCGGAATGCGAAAACTCCACATAATATTTTCCCGCTTGCATATAACAATTGCGCATCTTTGCTCGTACCTTCTCCGCAAGCGACGCATCTTGAATCTTCTTCAGTCTTTTCGCTTCCGCATCGCCAAGCTGACGATACCACCCCGCAATTCGCCCGATAAGTACATTACGCACAAGAAAATTATTCTTATCGATATGATTCAACTGCAATACCGCAAATCGAACTGCCTGTTCAAGATTATTATTTTTAGCAAGCTCACCGAAAACCGATTCCAAAGATTTCAATATGTCCTCTTTCGATACAAGTCTGTTATTGCCAAGCTGACTCAATAAACTAAAACATTCTTTATAACTCGATATGGCATCATCAAATCTGTGTAAAACTATTTCCGCACGGGCGCGATATAAGACAGCTGCAAGATGATAATCGGTTAACGGATGTTCGCGAATTACGCTTTTGAAAAATGCTATCGCCTCTTCAGGTCTTTCGTCGTCGAAACAAATCCGTCCGAGCAGTAATGTAACCTTTGCATCAAGCTCACCACGCGAAGCCAATTTGTTCAGAATATCCCTGAGTGCAGGTTCAGCTAAATCCAATTGATGTTGATAATATTGCCCCAATGCCAAGCTGTATTCGAGCTGCAGTTTATTCTCCTGCTGCTTTACCCTCTTTAATGCCTGTTTGATAAGCGCGACCGCCTGCGAAAATTTCCCTTTCTTAAACAACAATTCGGTCTTCAACCCTAACACCCAGACAAAATCACTTTCCGAAAGTCCCTTTTGAGAATAAAGCCTGTTTAACGTATAGACATATCGCTTCCGGATATTATGCTTGCTCGTTCGAGGCAGAATTTTAATAAGCTGTTTCAATATCTCTATCTTTTTGTCGCTCCCCTCTGCCAATGATTCTTCGAAATAATCCACCGCTTCATCATATTTCTTCTGCCAACTATAAATATAACCAAGCATTAAATGTTCTTGCGCATTTAGCTTCCTTATCTCCGAAACTTTTTTCAAATGTCTGAATATTATCGAAAGCTTTTTAGGGTTATGGTCTTCGAGTGTCTTTTCCTTTATGAAAAATATTTGAGCAAGCAGACTGTTCAGATGTGCACGCTGAGTAGGCTTTAAATCCTCATCTTCGAGTAAAACCGCCGCCATTTTAGCTGATTCGAGATACTGCCCCTGTGCGAAAAATTTATCACATGCGGATATATATTGCTCAATGGATTTGCTCTTTTGAGACGATACTATACGATATACCCCAAGCGCAGCCAGCACTATCGACAAAACCAATGTCGGTATCTGCCATCTGTCTGCCAATTCCCTTAATGCAATTTTAAACCAGCTGCTCTCAGTCATCACGGGGCTCCATCCCCAATATAAATGTAATTATCAAATCTATTTTATTCCGTCGAGCCGGATAACATCGAATCCTTCCGATCAAATGCTTCTTTGATCCTCAACAGCGGATAACTATCCTTCAATTGCTTTATCGCTTCAAGTCGGTGAAACACATCTTCTTCGTAAAGCCTATGCCCCGAAGATGTCCACTTACTCTCGCGTATCAAACCCATCGCAGTATAATTATGAATCGTCTGCCTCGAAAATCCCGAAAACTCTACCACCTCACCTATCCGATAAAGCTTAGGCGGTATAGCAGCGGAAGAAATCTGTTCGAGTTTGTGTAAAATCTCCGTAATATCCGAATCAATTTTTTCTCGCTCATCAGAAAAATTTCCGGAATTAGTTTTCATCAAAGAAACCATTGCCCTGTAATCCTTATGCTACACACAAACAAGAACAAAATACGAACGCCCGAATAGGCTCTGTAAAAATCATTCCGTCAAAAATCTCATCATTCGATAAGCCCAACAATCCTGCTCTCACATCCGGTTAATTTGCATCTCGTTGTCAAAATCATCACAATCATCACACACGCTACGGGACGACTTTTACATTTTATAAAATATCTAATACATATTTTGA
>WFQY01000530.1 GCA_015486815.1 Phycisphaerae bacterium
TCACTATCCTGATGATGTGAAAATTTTACCTTTCGGTTTCATAAGCAAAAGTACATCATATCATCATCACTTGGGTTACAGATTATATTTACATAATAAGAATGTAGTTGCTTCTTTTAAAAATGATTCAAGTGATAGACAGGACCTTGTTATCGTCTTCTATCCCGAGGGATTGCATAGTGGCAAATTCCACTATACTAACAAGTTTATTACTGGCTTTACTGGTGGTAAACAAGAAGGCAGAATTCGATGGAATAAGCCGATATTCGACCGTAAAGAAGATATTCTGTATGTACGCGGATTGTTGGAATGGGCTAATGAAAAAGAAGATATTTATTTTTCCATAAGTTCGAATACATCCGGCATAAAATATGAGAATAATACAACAAATTGCTTGCTCAGAATTCCATGGGAAAATGTTTCGGATCAAGAACTATATGTGTTTGTTGTTATTGGTACAAGTAAGGATGAAGTAATAAATAGCATTACTCTGTTAAAAGGCAAACCGATGTTACCATTGAATACTCAAATCAAACGATATAAAACTCTTTCCGAAAAGATTCCAAAAGTAAAAGTAAAAGGCCATTCATCGGTGAGCGATTTCTTTCGTATGGCTCCGTTGTTTCTTGAATCAATGGTAATCGTAAATACGGAAAAATATCTTTGTCGACGAGGAGCAGTGCATAAATACGGTTTTTGGTGGGGCTGGGATAGTCAGTATCCTATATTAGGTATGGGGTCTTTATATGATGTTAAATCCGCAATAAAAGTTTTTAGATATACGTTAGGACCAGCCTTCAGGCACAACGCTCCGGAGAAATCAGCCTGGCTTTTATCACTTTTGGGAATATTCGAAGTTACCTCCACTTCTCACACGAGAAAAGTGATCGACTCTTTCTATGAAGACATAAAGAAGATAGTGGAAATCATAGCATCCTCTTGTGACGAACGAGGTATGTTTTACACCGGAGGTGGAACCGGAGCGGACGACCCGGAGCAAGTAGGAATTAAAGGTGGATGGGCCAGCCGGGTTGTAACTCCCGATGTCCAGGGACTTTGGTATAGCGTTTGTAGGATAACCGAAAATATTGCTTATCTGATGAAAGACGATAAATTTGCATCTGAACTCGAAAAAATTGCAAAACAATTAGAGAATAATTATCTGAAAACATTTTATGATGAGGAAACAGGATATTTATGTGTCTCTGTTGACAAAAATGGTCATAGAAATCGAATATTTCAAAATGTCGTAACAATGGCTATGGACGGTTTGTATGGTCCTAATCTGCTGATGAATAAACTCGATAAGATAGCAGAATTTATTGAAAACCAGTTAGCTCATCCCATACTACGTGCTGCTGTCCCCTTTTGGAATCAATCAGTTGAAATGTTTCATAGTAGCATAATGATGCAACATGCTGCCCATGAATCCCGAACGTTACGTTTTGCCGGAAGGGAAGATGAATTGATGCGTTATTTCAGCAAATCTATGCAAATGTTCAAAGATAGGTCTGTTGCAATCGAAACTGTAAATCTTACTGAACTTCCCCATCATCAGGTAGGTCAAGACAGGGATTGGCAAGCATTCGGAGCACGCGCAGTATATGCTTCGATATTACAAAGTATTTTGGGCTTGGAAATAGACATTGGTGGTATAACATATATTCCATGCAATACACCTCTTGAAGCAACAATAGAAAAATTGCGAATAGGCGATTCAATCTGGAATATAAAATTTATTGGCGGAGGAAATTTTGTGGAGTATATTAAAGTGGATGGGAAATTGGTAAAGGGAACTTTCAAGGTTCCGTCACACTTTTTTTCCGAGAACGGATTGCACAAGCTAACCATCAAGAGAGGGAATAAACATCCCGATGTAATTACCCTATATAGAGCCCCCTGGCTTGAAGTTGAACCCATCTCAATAAAAAAAGACAAAGCGGTATTTGAGCTTGCCGGCTATGCAAGAACTCCATTGTGGATCCTGTCCTCCGGACCGGTAAAGGTTCTTATGGACGGATCTGAGCTTGAAAGTAATTGGTATCCTGATAAGAAATTGACTGAAGTCGAGGTTTTAGTAAAGGGTAAGAGTAAAATCAATGTTAGACTTTGACCCACATTTCTTGCTGGCTCCGATTTTAAGAGGATTTTTTCTCAAACCTCTCTCATAGTGCCTACTAAAAACAGGGGATACTTTATTTGCAAGGATTTACGACACTACACCGCTAAAGTCGGGAAGAGGCTCGATAATTGGTGATTTGCGGTCAACAATTTACGATTAACGATCGAAAATTACCGATTTAAGACGTTGAATTATCGATTTTGTATTTCGATTGCTCGAAAATTCGTCAGCCAACTGGTGAGCTGAGCTTCTATTAATAAACGGTTAATAACATAATTTTTGGAATAGACTATTTGGTTTCGCTGACATACATAAATGGACGTCTGAATATTCCTCCGAAATGTGATAAGACTTGATTGCGTACGACAATTATGTTTTTTCCGGGCTTTAAGATTTCCTTAATATCGATATCCCATTTGAAAGAATAATCATTTTGCCACCAAAGAGGCTTTTGGCTTCTGAACGCAATGAGTTTTCCGTTAATGTAAAGCCAACTGTTTCCAAAAATTCCCGGAAAGATGATATGAATGTTTTTATTGATATCTTGCCGCTTGATGTTGATTTTGGTTCGATACCAAACGTATCCAGTAAATGGCTGACAGTCGGGATGTAAAATTCCCTGCGATTGTATGTATAAATCGGTTCTTAACATTTCCCACTGTGTCGTAGGATAATCTTTTCTGTTGTATATATTTAATTCCGATTTATGTTTGTTCCAATATGACAAATCGATATTTTTTTGATATGCCCAGCCTCTCATTAATCCGGTATCGTTCGGGTCGCGATGAAATGCCCATTCGAGAGGTAATATCGCCAATGTTCTACCCTGTTTGCCATTTGTCAAATAGCTAAGGTCTTCGTATAGCTTAACTTCGCCTGTCCACCAAGCGGGGCTTCCGCCATAGTCAGGCAATTTAGGCCTACCTATAATTCTTGTCGTAAAAGTGGGATTCATTCTTGCCAGTTGCCTTAGAGATTTCAGGGCTGACTTGCCTATTTCAGTCGCCAATTCGAAATTGCAATCGGTAGCAGCATCTTTTATCATCTTGACATATAAGGAATATATCAAAAAAATCATTGGCCTAAAGATAAATTGTGTTGCATAGGGATTGGTCCTGCTGACGGGTTGGGATTTTCGCAATCACCCGAAACTCTCGCTGCCCTTTCGGGACGTATCGACCCGATGATAGGAGATTATGACCGAACCGATACGTTAATCTTGTTAGCAAACAAAATATTGGAGCGTATGGGCAAGGAATATTCGAATTTGCATTTGGGATTTTATCTGTATAGCGTGCACGGAGATTTTCCGATGCGCTATAAGCCGGACCCGCGTATTGTTATTGTTTTAGCGGATATTGAATATTCGCGTTTTCACAGTATTGTCGATAAGAATAGCAAAACTCGAACTTATTATAGGCATATTTTGGAGCAATGGACATGATTAGCAAAGCAGCAGGGAAATGTAATTTGGTTTAGGGGTTATAATTGGAATCTTGCGGATAATATGCTGCCTTATAGCAAGCTTAGGATATGGGGCAATGATATGCCTTATTATCACAAGATGGGTGTATTAGGCCAATACGTGGAAACCGCAAAAGGATGGGCGGTTACGGGCGTTAGCGATTATCTATTGGCGGAGCTGAGTTGGGATGTTAGCCAAGATTGGCACGATGTTTTGCACAGATATTGCCAAAAAGCATTCGGGAAAGGAGGACGTTATCTCGAGAAATATTATAAAGAGATAACGGAACGACAATATAAAGCTGGATATGAAGCGGGGTCTTATCATTCATTCGGATTGATTTATGATGAGCATTTCGTAGAACAAGCCAAAGAATTGTTCGATAAGGCATACGCTGCTGCGGATAGTGAAATTGAGAAAAAGCGTATCATCGGTTTCCGTCAGCCAATAAAGTCGCTCGAGGCATTTTTGAAATTCCGAAATGCTTTGCTGCGATACGATTTTGTATCGGCACGAAAATATTATGAAGAGATGCTCAAAATTTACGATAAGTATTATTCGATGAACTCTAATCTTATTGGCAAGCCTGTGAAATCATATTTAAACAGATTTCTCA
>WFQY01000531.1 GCA_015486815.1 Phycisphaerae bacterium
AATTATAAATCTTCTCCAAGCTCGGCTCTTCGAATTGCATTCGCGAGCTGCCTATATTCAAATAAAAGTCATATTCATTTTTTATATTAATATCCGGATCGTGTAAAACCCGATAAGCGGAATACAAAAATCGCTCGAAAACAGGCGAAGGAAAAACAATCTCGCGTTCAGCATATTCAAACAATGCCTTTCGCGTACCATCGAAATAAGGCTCTTCGGGTACCCTTGGCGGTATTTCTACAAAGCTGTTTGTACGCGGATTGATATTACCGTCTTCAACCGCTTTGCGGTCAAGCTCATATTCCGACTGCGGATGAACATAATTATCAAGAAAATGCCAGATAAAGTCTTTCGCTCGCTCGCTGCACCTACCATTGATTACCCACAGAATACAATTATATAGCGAGAACGGCTTACCCTCTTTACTGAAAGACGGTGGAATCACATTAACTCTTCTGCCAGCCAACATTCCCATATATTCATAATATGAATTAGGCAGCAGATGTACCAAATTGACAGGTATCTCACCCACTGAAAATCTCTTTATCAGATTCATCCAGTCATATTCTTCTTTGAGGTCAGCTTTACGCATTGAAGTAGGGATACACGCACGATATTTCCATTTGAATTTATGGAGCAATTCAAAAATATAAATACCTTCCGCTTTAGGTATAGGCTCTGTTTCGCCCGGATAAAAGCGATGATAAATATCATCGAAAAACGCTCTTAGCAGATGCATAATGAACGTTCTCGCAGAGCCAACCCATATCGAATATCGAAAATCGTCTATTTTGCTTAGTTTTTCAACCGATTTCGCAAATCCGTCGAGTGAATTGGCAAGTTCGATAGGATAAACGCCCGCATATTCGAGCAAATCCGGATGATAATTGAATGCGGAAAGCGTACTGTGAAAAGGCAGGCCGTAAATCCTTCCGTTATAAGTAACTGCGTCTTTTGCTATCGGAAAAATATTATCTTTCTGCGACCAGCTTTCGAATCTCTCGGTGATATCTTCAACAAGTCCCATTTTAACCACCCACGGTATATCATTCGCTGTAATTTCGTGCGTGCCGACAGGCTCATCGCTTGCAAACATTCTCACGAATTGTTCTTGTCTATCGATATGGCTGGTTGGTGTATGGGTGATATGCTGTTTAAGCTGAATATTTAGACTCGATTTATGCGATTCTTCGACCAATTTTCCCCATAAATGCTTGAATAATATCTTGTTAGGTTCGGGACGCGCAACTGTTATTTCCATAGCTATATTACTCTTTACAAACGTCCCCTTACCCCAGACTCGGCGGACAAGATTTTCCCTCTCCAATTCATCCAATACTTGGCGGATAGTACCTCTGCTGGCTTGAAATTGCGATTCAAGCTCCCTTTCCCCCGGTAATTTTTGACCTGCTGACAGTTTCCCCGATACAATAAGATTGGATAAAGTCCGCTTGATCTGCGTCTGCTTTTTAATCTTTACCGCCATTACTGGATTATACCTCTATTTGATTCTTATGCCTAACTGGTATATACCAGTTATAGGATAGCAAATTTGGCGGATAAGGTCAAGAGATTTTTTCGAAAGATTATTTTAGGATTACGTCAATAATTTTGTGGGAATCTGTAATTGTCATTTTATAAATATTGTTTATTGCTTGATGTCTAATAACTTTGATACATCTTGGTAGTCGGGTGATTCAGCGTATATTTTTTCCAGCTCGGTTTTCGCGCGTTTGGATTGGCCGAGGGCTTGATAGACCAATGCACGTTCATATCTCAATGCAAGCAACAAATGATTATCTCTGTCTTTCTTCTTTCGTAAAGCTGAACTTAGGACTTCTTTTGCAGCTTGTAATAATCCGAGCGTTTTCAAAGCTCGCGCATGATATAACATCAATGCGGTGTGTATCGGAGAATCATTTTGTATTTCGCCTATGATTTGTAATATCTGTTTAGCTAATTTTTTATCGTCCGATTTGACGTGATAAAGTAACTCGACAAGCGAAAGTTTTATAAGTAAGTCCTCTGGCATAGAACGCCTGAGCTTTTTAAGGACTTCTATTGCCTGATGATATTTTTCCTGATGCTGATATGCTTCTACCAATCCGAGTTGAGCATCTTTAAGTGATGGTGTGAGATAAACTACCAATTCATCGGTAATAGCGAGCGAGAGAGATAAGGATATTCCGTATTTTGCGAAATACTTGCCGAGCTTCTTTGAGTCAGCACAGGCGAGATATAGATATTTTTCAGCATCAAGCCACTGTCGATTTTTTAGCGACAAAAATCCTGCGACGAAGGCGGCATCTGCCAAGTGCGATGCTTTTTTGAAATGTTCCAAAGCCTTTTTCTTCGAGCCTAATACATATTCGCGCGAGCCAGCGACAAACTCCTGTTCTTCGGGAGGAGTAATTAATCGTTGAAAAAAGCTAAGCGTTAATTTTTGTTCCGCATCGAGTTCGGAAGGTACGCCGGTTTGTTGCATACGTGAGCGATTGTATTGTGAGGTGCGTTTAGACTTTTTTGTTCCGGCGCTTGAATATTTCGTATAATATAAGCCTGTTCCGGGAATGCCTACGGTGCTACGTGTTCCGTGCGAGCCGATGGTGAATTTCGCACCTCGTGGTCCGAAAGAAGTTGATAGTCCGGATTTACTAAAATTTAGTGTAACGCCCGGTGCGAATCGTATTCTTCTGAAAAATCTAATTCCCATATAACTGCCTCCATATATCAAATTTTTGTCAGAGCCAGCCTCTGTCTTCCATAGTTGAAACGACTTCTCTGATGGCTTGTATATCAGCAGCTGTCCTGTAATCAACGTTAAATTCATCCGATAGATTCATTACATTATTAAAAGCTGATTCTATGACGTTGTCAACTACATTGTAAGTTTCTTCGCGCGGAGTAAGTGAGCCGCTACGTGCTTTACGCCATTCGACATAAGAGGCGACAACGCCACCTGCGTTTGCAAGGATGTCGGGCAGAATTATATGTTGCTTGTCTTTGAGAATAAGTTCAGCTTCTTCGGTAATCGGATTATTGGCAGCTTCTACGATGTATTTTGCTTTTATCTTATTAGCGTTATGGGTTGTAATGACGCCGCCGGCGGCAGCTGGTATTAATATATCGACATTGAGTTCGAGGAGTTCATCGCGTGCTATTTTTTGTCCACGGTGTGCTTCGGAGAGTGGCTGACCTCTTACGGAATAATTTTCTTTCAGAGCGGGGATATTCAAACCGTCGGGATTATATATCGCGGTGCCAATGTCGCTGAGAGCGATGACTTTGAAACCTTGCTGATGTAAAAAGTATCCTGTCCACGAGCCTACGTTTCCGAAGCCTTGGATAGCGACGGTTGTTTTCTGCGGTTTAAGGTCATATTTTTGGGAAAGCAATTTTGTTGATTGTGCTACGCCCCTGCCTGTTGCTTCTTCTCTACCCGGTAGGCCTCCGACCCTTGGAGGTTTTCCTGTAACAGATTCGAGGTTATGAGTTTCGCCGAAAATAGTAGCCATATCTCTTGCGTCCGTGCCCATATCGGGAGCTGGGATATAATCGCCAAGCATCAATTCGTGTCGAATGAGATGAACAAGCTCTTTAATCAGTGCTGTTTTTTCGGCACGTGTTAGTTGATGAGGGTCGATTGCGACTCCTGTCTTCCCGCCGCCAAAGGGTATGCCAACGAGGGCGGTCTTCCAGACCATAAGCTCTGCGAGTTTACGCGTTTCAAGAAGAGTAACTTCGGGATGGAATCGTATTCCGCCCTTAGCGGGGCCTCTGACGGTATTATAGAAACAGACGTAGGCGTTTGTCTGGACGAGTTTGTCTTCACTTACGCGAAGATTTATTGTCAACGATACTTCGCGTTCGGGATGTCGCAAGAGATTGATTGCGTGTGGTGGGACATCAATTATTTTGGCAACTCTATCTAACATCATTTTAAGGTCTCCTGAAAAC